>JBOGFL010000036.1:0-8639 GCA_050743285.1 Acidimicrobiia bacterium | reverse complement strand
CCCCGAGCCCGCGCCCGCGCCGATGCCGGCGCCGATATCCAAACCCGCGCCGGCGGTCCCGGCAATGACCGCCGGGCCGCACGGGCGGCTCCGGCACACGGTCCGACGGGTCGACCTGTGGTCGGTGGTGAAGATCGCGCTCTGCTTCTACGTGTGCATGATCGCGATCTTCGTCGTCGCGCTGATCGCGCTGTACGTCATCGCCGACGGCCTCGGGATCATCGGCGACCTCGAAGACTTCATCGGTGACCTGATCGCGTCCGACGACTTCGAGCTGTTGTCCTTCGAGATCATGCGCGGGGTGGTGCTCGTCGGTCTGGTGTTCGTTGCCATGTCGGTGACGATGACCGTGGTCGGCGCCGCGCTCTACAACCTGTTCGCCGAGCTCTTCGGCGGCATCGAGGTCTTGGTCTCCGAGGAGGAGCTCCCGAGTTCGCGATGACCCTGAGGGTCCGGCCGCCCCGCCGGGTTACGATCGCGGGCTCGCAGCTGCACCGGGGCTATAGCTCAGCCGGTTAGAGCGCATCCCTGATAAGGATGAGGTCCCTGGTTCGATTCCAGGTAGCCCCACCAACTTCTTTGCTCGCAGCGCGCAATCGCTGACCCGAGCGGCATCGAGAAGGACGTACCCACGTGAGCAACGCCGAGTCCGAGATCCACTTGCTGATCGAAGCATGGGCCCAGGCGGTTCACTCCGGCGACATGGACGGTGTCCTCGCGAATCACGCCGCCGACATCGTGATGTTCGACGTCCCACCACCCGACCAGGGGTTCAGAGGCATCGACGCCTACCGTGACATCTGGCCGCCGTTCTTCGAGTGGCAGGCGGCGGGCTCGTCGTTCGACGTCGAGTCGCTGCACGTCACCGCGGGCGACGACGTCGCCTATGCCTATGCGCTGTTGCGCTGCGGCATGGAGGAGGAGCTCCGAAACGATCCGGAGAGCCGTTTGCGACTGACGTTCGGCCTCCGCAAGCGGAACGGCCGCTGGGTCATCACCCACGAGCACCATTCGTTCCCGCACAAGACCCGACAACGACTGTCCGCGTGCGGCATGCGCGCGGTCAGTGGTCACGCGGGTTGACACGGTGGTGCGGTCGTGTCCATCATCACTCGGCGACACGGACGGTTCGCACCCGGAGGAGTGAAGAGGCCCATGCGCGCAGCTCTCGGAGGGCGTCGGCGACTGTTACTGATCCCGGCGGTGCTCGGACTCGTGGTGCTGCTCGGCGCCTGCCAGCAGGCCGACATGTTCCTGCGGAAGCACCGCTCCGGTGATCCGTTCACCGGCCGGCACGTGATCAACGACAGCGGAGCGAGCCAAACGGTGGGCCAGGCCATCCTTGGTGGCACCAAGGCCAAGTACGAGTTCAGGATCAAGAACATCGACCCGCTGCCCTGCCTCTTCACAATCGACGAGATCGATTTCAGCGGCGGGGGTGGCGTGTGGAAACGGATCTACCGCATCAACGGGAACACGATCACCAACAAGGTGATCAACGGAAACCGGCGCGTGATCCTCGGACCCAACGAGACCCAGTCCTTCGTGGCCAAGATCGTTGCCGAGGCGACCGCCGGCGGCACGCGCCTCACGACTATCGAAGCGCGCTGCGACGCGGAATCCGATACCACGCGAGATGTCAACGTGGCCGAGACCAACAGGATTATTGAGTAGTCCTCCGTCACCCGCTCCCGGCGAGGTACTCGTGCACCGAGCGCACCGCGCTCGAGCCTTCGCCGACCGCGGCGGCGACTCGTTTGAGTGATCCGTTCCGCACGTCGCCCACCGCGAACATGCCCGGAACCGACGTCTCGAACGGGAGGGGAGCGCGGTCGATGAACGACGGTCCCCGGATCAGCTCGTCGGGCAGCGAGCGGTCGGTGAGGACGAAGCCGCGGTCGTCGAGCGCGACCACGCCGTCCAGCCACGCGGTCGCGGGGTCGGCCCCGATGAAGCAGAACAGGCCCGAGCACGGGACCATCCACCGAGTGTGGGAAAGCGCGTGCTCGAGGACGACGCGCTCGAGACGGGTGTCACCTTCCAAGCCCCGAACCTCGGTGCACGTGCGCACGTCGATGCGGGGATCGGCCTCGATGCGCTGAACCAGGTAGCGCGACATCTTGCTCGCCAGGTTGTCGCCCCGGATCGCGATCAGCACGTTGCTCCTCTGCTGCGCGAGGTAGATGGCGGCCTGCCCGGCCGAGTTGCCACCCCCGACGACGATCGCGGGCTGACCACCACACGTCCGGACCTCGAGGTCGGTGGCGGCGTAGTAAAGGCCCGCACCTTCGAACCGTTCCCGATCGGCGACGCCCAGACGCTGGTAGCGCGCCCCCGAGGCGATGATCACCGTGCGAGCGGGGATCTCGCTGCCATCTTCGAGCTCCACCACGTGGAACCCGGCCTCGGTGCGCAGCCCGCTCACCACGCACGGCGCGTTCAGCTTCGCGCCGAGCCGTTGGGCCTGGATGGCGGCGTTGGCCGCCAGCTCGTCACCCGAGATGCCGTTCGGGAAACCCACGTAGTTCTCGATGCGCGAGCTGGCGCCGGCTTGTCCTCCGGAGCCGGCGGCGTCCAATGAGATCGTGTCGAGGCCTTCCGACGCGCCGTAGACCGCGGATGCGAGTCCGGCCGGGCCGGTCCCCACCACGACGAGATCGAACGTGTAGCCCGGCGGCGCGTGAAAGGTGAGACCGAGGTGCTCGGCGAACTCACCCGGTGACGGGTGGCGCAGGACTGCGGTCGGAGTGACGACCACCGGTGTGTCACGCGGCCGGAGTCCCATGCCGGCGAGCAGTACCTCGACGTCGTCCGACTCCTCGAGATCGGTCCACATGTGCGGGACGCGCGCGCGCGCGGCGAACGCGCGTAGCGCGAGAGCGTCGGCCGAGTAGCGGGACCCGACGATCCGTACGATGTCGCGCGCGACGCCCGTCCGCAGGCGCTCTCGCCGCGCGACCAGCGCCCGGAAGATCACGTCGGCGATGTCGGGTTTCGAGCTCAGCAGCTCCCGGAACCGGTCGGGGGGAATGGCGAGGATGCGGCCCGGCTTGCTGACCCGGGCGGTGAGGTAGACCCGCTGGCCCGTCAGTAGGTTCAGCTCACCGAGGAAACGACCGGATCCGTGGACCACGATTAGCGTCTCGTGGTCCTGCTCCGAGCGGACGACCTCGACCTCGCCCTCGAGGATGACCACGAAGTCGTAGAACTGGTCGCCGGCGCGAAACAGAACGTCGCCCACCGCGATGGGCCGCTCCTCGCCGAACTCGGCCAGCTCCGCCAAGGCGCGGTCGTCGAGGAAGGGCGCCGCGACATCGCCGAGGTCCTCGATCTCCGCGTGGGCCTCGGTGTCCGGAGCGTTTGCGGGCATCGGCTCACGGTACCGGGGCGGAACCAGCGTGGGGACCGGCAATCGGCACCCCTGCCCCCGCCCCGGCGCGCGCCGCAAGACCGCGAGCCACCCCGTAGACTCGGTGCTTCTACCGAGCGTTGCCCGCCTCTCGCCGCGCGAGGATCGACCAGATGACCGAGCCCGCCGCCGACCCGTCCGCGCCCCTTGGCGAAAGGGCGCCCCGCGTCCTCATCATCGGCGCCGGGCCGGCCGGGCTCACGGCGGCGTTCCACCTCCACAAGTACGGGTTGGCGTCGACGGTGCTGGAGGCCAGCGACGAGGTCGGCGGCATCAGCCGCACCGTCGTGCGGGACGGCTGGCGCTTCGACATCGGTGGCCACCGCTTCTTCACCAAGGTGCCCGAGGTCGAGCAGACCTGGCACGAGATCCTGCCCGACCAGGACTTTCTCATGCGGCCCCGCAAGAGCCGCATCTACTACGGCGGCAAGTACTTCGATTACCCGCTCAAGGCGAGTAACGCGCTCCGCAACCTCGGCCCGGTCGAAGCGGTGCGCTGCGTGAGCTCATACGCGTGGGCGCGCGCGAAGCCCCCCAAGGACCAGACCAACTACGAGAACTGGCTCATCGCCCGCTTCGGCAAGCGCCTCTACCGGATGTTCTTCAAGACCTACACCGAGAAGGTGTGGGGCATCCCCGTGAGCCAGATGCCGGCCGACTGGGCCGCCCAGCGGGTGAAGGGCCTCTCCCTCGGGAAGGCGATCACCAACGCGCTCATGCCCAAGCGGAACCAGAAGGAGCTCACGTCCCTCATCGAGGAGTTCCAGTACCCGAAGTACGGGCCGGGGATGATGTGGGAGGTCTGCCGCGACAAGGTGCAGGCCGAGGGCTCCAAGGTCGTGATGAGCTCGATGGTCACGCGCATCCGCCGCGACGACGGCCGGGCGGTCTCGGTCGAAGCCGTCACCGCCGGCAGTGGACCGACGACGTACCCGGTCGACCGGGTGATCTCGTCGATGCCGTTCAGCGAGCTCGTCGAATCGATGGACCCGCCCGCGCCGCAGGAGGTGCGGGACGCGGCCGAGGGCCTCGCCTACCGCGACTTCCTCACCGTGGCCCTGGTCGTGCCGGCCGACAAGGTCAGCTGGGACGACAACTGGATCTACATCCACGCGCCCGAGGTGAAGACGATGCGCATCCAGAACTTCGGGTCCTGGTCGCCGTACCTCGTGCGCGACGGCCGCAACGTGCTCGGCCTCGAGTACACCCTCCTCGAGGGCGACAGCTCATGGACCGCCCGCGACGAGGAGCTGATCGAGCAGGCCAAACTCGAGCTCGAGAGCCTCGGGCTCATGCGCGCCGCCGACGTGGAGTCGGGCTACGTCGTCCGCCAGACCAAGGCGTATCCGATCTACGACGAGCACTACCACGCCAACGTCGAGGTGCTCCGCCGGTGGCTCGAAGCCGAGGTTCCCAACGTCCACCCGGTCGGCCGCAACGGTATGTTCCGCTACAACAACCAGGACCACTCGATGTTCACCGCGATGTTGACGGTCGAGAACATCGTTGCCGGAGCGCACCACGACATCTGGTCGGTCAACGTCGAAGAGGACTACCACGAGGAGCAGACCGGCAAGGCGACCGGCTCCACCACCGGCCGCGACGCACCGATCCTGCCCCGCGCCGCGATCGAGGACGCCCGCGCCCGCCGCTCCTGACCGCCGTCAGCGGCCGGCGGCCGCCTTCCCACCCGGCATGACGTCGGTCTCCGATTCGTGCCACACGGGGCTGTCGCCCGCGGTCTCGACGTTGAATCCGTAGTCGAACGCGAGCCCGCCGCCGATCGTGCCACCGACGGTCACGAGCACCGCGGCGATCAGCGACAGGATGAGCACCGCGACCGGCGTATGCGGGTCGTCGTAGTTGGCGAGCCGAAGGACGATGTCGACGATGACGACCGTCGTCAGGACGAGCATGACGGTCATGTGCGCGTTGGCGGTGCGGCGGGCCTGATTCCCCGGCTCGGTGCTGCGCAGCCAGTCCCAGAAGCCGGTGAGCGCGGCGAGGAGCGACACGAGGGCGCCGCCGATGAGGACGAAGGTGGCGGCCCGGTAGAAGTCGGTGGCCCACCGGTTGTCGGCGCCCCCGATCGTCGAGATGACGTCGAAGGCCGGAGCGAGGATGTACGCGCCGACCGGGACGTCGGTGAGCGGCGGGTGGAACGGCTTCCCGGCGAAGCCCCGCAACCCCTTGAACTCCCGGCCTCGCAGCGTCAAGGACGGTCGAAACGAGAATCGTCTCATTGCGTGCTCCTCACTCGGCATACCTGTGTCTACGCGGCAGAGGGCCGCGGCACCACGGGCCTCGGCCCAGCCAGGATTGCGTCAGTGAGGGTCGAGGACGCGCGCGGGCGGGCGCTTGAGGTCCCGCACGATTCCGAACCAGTTGCAGACCCGCAGGAAGTAGTAGGTCGTGTCGATCTCCCACCAGAAGAACCCGATGCGCGCGGAGGCCTGGTATTGGTGGTGGTTGTTGTGCCAGCCCTCGCCCCCCGTCACCAGTGCGATCAGCAACGAGTTCCGACTGGTGTCAGGCGTGTCGTAGCGGCGCGATCCGAACACGTGCGATCCCGAATTCACCAGGAACGTCGAATGCCAGAGCACCACCGTCGACCAGAAGAATCCCACGACGAGACCCGACCATCCGCCGATGAGGAACGCGAGCACACCGAGGGTCCACGGTGCGATCCAGTCGTGCCGGTTCAGGAAGCGAAGCTCGGGATAGCGGGCGAAGTCCTTGATCGCGTTGTAGTCGGTCGCCTTGTACTTGTCGGAGAGGATCCAGCCGACATGGCTCCACCAAAAGCCGTCTCGCGGGGAGTGTGGGTCGTCCTCGGTGTCGGAGGCGCGGTGGTGCTGGCGATGGTTGGCGGCCCACCACAGCACGCCCTTCTGGGACGAGCTCTGCGCCATGAACGCAAAGACGAGCTGCCAGAAGCGATTGAGCCTGTAGGTGCGGTGCGTGAAGTAGCGGTGATAAGCGGCGCTCACGAACAGCGAACGCGAGGCGAGAAGGACGACGAAGAGGGCCACCGCCGTCCACGTGATGCCGGTGAAGATCGCGGCCAGGCACAGCACGTGGACGAGAAGGAAAGGAATCGACCGCGGCCAGTTGACGCGCTTGTCGGCGGGGCGCGCCCGGCGGGTCGGGCCCGGCTCTTGTGGTCGGACGTCGAGGAGGGTCATCGCGAGTAGTCTACCTACCGGTAGGTAGGGGCAAACCACGCGCAGCCGGGGGGCGCATGGCGGCGCCAGGCTCGAGCGACACCAAGGCCCAGATCCTCGCGGTCGCCCTGCGCTATTTCTCGGCCGACGGGTTCGCCGGCACCAGCCTCAACGACATCGCCGACGAGGTCGGCGTCCGCCGCCAGAGCCTGCTGCACCACTTCCCGTCCAAGGATGAGCTCTACCGGGCGGTCGTGGTCGACGCCTTCGCCGACTGGTTCGTCCTGGTCGACGAGGCGACCCGGACCGTGGCCGTCGGCTGGCCGCAGGTGGACCGGGTGTTGCGGGCCGCGTTCCGCTTTTTCGAGGAGCGCCCCGAGTTCGTCCGCCTGGCCCGCCGGGAGGCGCTCGACGGCGGGCCGATCCTCGCCGAGGAGCTGGGCGCGCAACTGCGTCCGCTGTTCGAGAAGGGTGTCGGCTGGCTCACGAGCGAGATGGACGCCGGCCGCCTGCGCCGCTACGACGCGGGCCAGCTCCTGCTCACCGGCTACGGGGCGGTGCTGTCCTATCTGTCCGACGCCGCCCTCATCGAGGCGCTGCTCGACGACGACCCGCTCTCGCCGGGCGCGCTCGCGGCCCGGCGCGAGCACGTCATCTCGGTGCTGCGCGCCGCGCTCGAGCCTTGAGTCAGGGCCGGCCTGCGACCTCGTTCAGGAACTGGCCCACCTCCGGTCGGATGCGGGTGCCGGTGTTCTGGGTGGCCGGATTCCCGATCGCGGCGGTGTGGATGGCGACCGCGCAGGTGCCGCAGGGCAGGCCGAAGTTCCTGTAGACCGGCCCTCCGCTCATCCCCCCGAAGGTGTCGTTCTTGTAGAAGACCTGGTCCTGATTGACACTCGAGATCTTGTTCTTGCTCTTCCACTGCTGCCCGGAGGGCTTGTCGGCGGGGTATCCCGCGATGGTCTCCTTGAGCCCGTCGAGCTTCCCGTCGCTCAGCTGCCGAAAACCGAGCCAGCCGGTGTCTTTCCCGACCTTGCAGTTCAAGTCGAAAGCGGCGTAGTCGTCCTCGCTCGGGCCGTTCCCGCCACTGGCGAACCAGCTGTCGCTCACGACGACGCCGGTGGCTGTGGGGTTGCACGACCTGAACGGCTGGCTGCCGCCGTTGCGTCCCGGGATGAGCGTGTACACGGCGGGCCCGCTGTAGTCGGCGCAGTGCGCGGCGGTGGCCAGCGCGTCTTTGGCGATCATCCAGCCGGTACAGCTGAAGTCGGAGCTGTTCAGGGAGTCGACGACGATATGCACGATCGCTCTCGCCGGATAGCTAGTGGTGGGTCTGACCCGGGTCCGTTCGTCGGTGCCGATCACGGCTTCCGGAGTCGGCGATCCCGGTGCTGAATCCGGCACCCCCTCCGGTGTCGGAGCGGGGGAGCGCTCCCCGGTTCCTGCGGCCGGCGTCGAGGAGCTCGGAAGTCCCTCGAGCGCTGCGGGGTCGATGGTGGTTGGCGTGATCGCGCCCGCCGGCACCGACGGACCCGCGTCGGCGGGGGCGGGGACGAGGAGGCCGGCCACCGCGACCGCGCCCAGGGCAAGGACAAGAAGTCGACCGCGGGTCATCAATTCCTCCGAGTCGGGTCCCTCCCAGCGGGGACGTCGGCGGGGAGCCTACCCTGCGGGGCGTGAAAGGGGCCTTCCGGCGCGGGCTCATCGTGTTGCTCGTCGCGGTGATCGTCAGCATCTTCGTCCGGCTTCGGGGCCGGGGCGGCGCGCCGCCGCGGCGCGGCGGTTGGCGGGAGCTCGAAGGCCCCGAGTTCCGCTGACGCCCCTTCGATGACGACAGTTCTGCTCGTCGGCCTGGGCGCGGTCGGTTCGCGTGCCGCCCGACAACTTGCCGAGACTCCCGGCGTCGACCTGCTCGTCGCCGATCGCCGCGCCCGGCGGGCCCGGGCGGTGGCCGGTGCGCTGGGCGGGACGGTCCGAGCGGTCTCGATGCGGTCGAACGGCGCGCTGCCCGAGGAGGTGGGGGCGGTGGCTGCCGCCGTCCCGGGCGAGCTGGCGGCGGCATGGGC
>JBOGFL010000035.1:0-2235 GCA_050743285.1 Acidimicrobiia bacterium | reverse complement strand
GTCGTTGACGTCCCTGCTCGGGCAGCCGCTCATTATCAACTTCTGGGCGTCGTGGTGCACTCCGTGCCGGGAGGAGTTTCCCGCGTTCAGCGCCGCCGCTGACCGGTACCCCGACGTCACGTTCGTCGGCATCACATGGCGCGACATCCCCGACGACGCGCGCACCTTCGCCGACGAGATGGACGCGGACTGGCTCCTGCTGGACGGAAGCGACAATGACGTCGGAGATGCCTATGGCATCCGCGGAATTCCGCAGACGCTGTTCATTGCGGCCGACGGCGTCATTCGGCAACGCCTCTACTCGCGCTTCACGAGCGAGGAGCAGCTCGTCGGGTTCATCGATGATCTTCTCGCCGTGAGTGAACCGAAATAGTCACGGTGGACCACTTCCAATATCTGCTGCTGATGGGCGCCTGCCTGGTCCTGACCCTGCCCCTGGAGCTCGTTCTCGGCGCCCGGGTCTGGCGCCAACCGCGGCGTCTCACGCTGACCCTGGCCCCGGCAGTCGGGGTTTTCGTGATCTGGGACGCCTTCGCAATCGCACGCGGCCATTGGACCTATGCCGCTCGGTACGTCACGGGGTTGGAGCTCCCCGGCTCACTCCCGATCGAGGAGCTCGTGTTCTTCGTCGTGATCCCGATCTGCGGACTGCTGACCTTGGAGGCGGTCCGCAACCTGCTCGGCGAGAACCGATGATCCGGGAGTACACGGCGCTGGCCGTCACGTCGGCGGTGGGGGTCGTGCTCGTCGAGGTGCTGTGGTTGCGCACCGGTCTTCTGCGCACCCGGTCGTACTGGATCGCGATGGGGATCTGCTACGGCTTCATGATCGCGGTGAACGGCTGGCTCACGAAGCTGTCGGCGCCGATCGTGCTTTACGACGAGCACCGCACAATCGGCTGGCGGTTCCCGTGGGACATTCCGGTCGAGGACTACCTGTTCGGCTTCTCGCTGCTCACTCTGGCCATGCTCACCTGGGAGCATCTCGGCACCCGCACGCGCCCGCGCGAGACCATAGGCGTACGCTCGCGTCAGTGAGCCTTGCTGCCACCATCGCGATCGCCATCGCCGCGCTGCTCCTCATGGAGCCGTTCACTGCGCTGGTCCACCGGTTCGTCATGCACGGCTTCGGAATGGGATGGCACCGCAGCCACCACGAGCCGCCACAACGCCAACTCGAGGCGAACGACCTGTTCCCGGTGGCGTTCTCGGTGCTGACGATCGCCGCGCTCTGCGTCGGCCTCTACGTTCCCGGGTACGCGGCGCTCGTCCCTGTCGGGGTCGGTGTCACTGCCTACGGTGCCGCATACCTGTTCGTCCACGACGTCGTGATTCATCGCCGCGTCCCCGGGTTGCCGGTCCCGGCGTGGCTCCTCGCCCGGTGGCGCGACGCACACAACGTCCACCATCTGTACGCGCGGGCGCCCTACGGTTTTCTCGCACCGGTGGTACCGGCCGGTCTCAGGGGCCGGGCGGCCGGGTGGCCCGACCGCACCCCGCGCACCATCACCGCCCCCGAATAACGGCCCCACTCACGACGAGCGCCTTTCGCCACTTCGGCACCCGGGCGCGCTCGGAGAAGACGTCGGTGCCCGCAGCTTCGATCGCGTCGAGGATCCCGGAGTACAGCACCCGGGCGGCGCGTATGCACCGGGCGGATGAGGGCGGCAACTCCGGCATGCCGAGGTCCCCCGACGCGTAGTACCGGCGAGTCCGTGCGATTTCGAAGCTCATCAGTGCGCGCCATTCCGGTGTGACCCGGCGCCGCCCGGGATCGGCACCAAAGGCAGTGAGGTCTTCCTGGGGCAGATAGACGCGGCCCCGGTCGAGATCTTCGGGGACGTCGCGCAGGAAGTTGGTGAGCTGAAAGGCGATCCCCAGGTCGCGTGCGTGCGGAATGGCCGCCGGGGACGTCGGCTCGAGGATCGGCAGCATCATCTCGCCGATGGCGGCAGCCGATCCGTCCATGTACACGAGAAGATCCTCGAACGTCGCGTAGGTCGCGATCGAGAGATCCATGGTCATCGACCGCAGGAACCGGCGGAAGCACTCCGGATCGATACGGAACGCCCGCACCGTGTGGACGACCGCCTTCAACACGATGTCGTCGGAGTCGCCGGCCTCCAGGTCGGCGAAGAACCGCTCTCCCAGGTCGGCGAGCGCCTTCTCGCGAACTTCTACCGGCGCGGGCCCGAGGTCGTCGACGATGTCGTCGGCGTGGCGGCAGAACCCGTAC
>JBOGFL010000034.1:0-3550 GCA_050743285.1 Acidimicrobiia bacterium | reverse complement strand
AGATCGGCGCCTGGGACCGGGAGTTCGCATCGGCGTACCCCGCCTTTTACGAGGCGGTCGTCGACGAGGCGATCGGTCTCCTCACTTCTCGGGGTGCCGAGATCGTGTGGCTAGGCGTGGCGCCGCTGCCGCCCGCTCACATGCCACCCGAGCAGCGCTCGCTGCTCAACGGGATCTACCGGCGGGCCGCCGCCGGCCACGCCCATCGGGTGCACTACGTCAGCACCGGCGCGGTGGTCGGCGGGCCCAACGGCGAGTTCGTCGAGTACCTCACCGGCAAGCACGGCCAGCTCCTGCGGGTGCGGAAACCGCCGTGGAACGCCCACTTCTGCCCCGACGGCGCCGCCCGCATCGGCGCCGCCGCGCTCGGCAGCGTGCGCGAGCGCTGGCAGGTGCCGAAGCCGGCCCAGGGCTGGCGCAGCGGCAAGTGGATCTACAACCGCCGCTACGTCCCGCCCGAGCCCTGCTACACCTGAGCCGCGAGCGTGGCCCGGGCGACCGGCGCCTGGAGCACGTCGAAGTCGGGATTCAACTCGAGGGCCTGGCCCAGAAGCTCTGCCGCGTTGTCCTTATCTCCCCGCGCGGCGGCGATCATCCCCGCGTGGTACAGGACCGACGGGTCCTTGATACCGGTTGCAAGCGCCTGCTCCGCCGCCGATTCCGCCGCCGCGTACCGTTGGTTCCGGTACAGCGCCCACGCGAGCGTGTCGTAGGCGTACACGTCGCGGCGATGGGCGAGGTCGGCCTGGGCCAGTGCCAGGGCGCGCTCCGGCTCCAGATCGTGGTCCGAGTAGTAGCGGGAGAACTCGCGTGCATAGAGGGGCCCCGTGACGTCGACCCCGTCGGCGGCGGTCAACGCCTCGGCGTAGTAGTCGGACGCGGCGTCGGTGTCGCCCGCGCTGGTCGCGAGGTCCCCGAGTGAGACGAGAAGCGGGAAGTCGGGCGGCGGGGTGATCGCCCGCACCTGCAGGTAGAGGGCTTCGGCGTCCTCGGGCCTGCCCTGCGCGATCCGCACCTTGGCGAGCCCTTCCAAACCGATGTGGTACGGCGGGTACTGCTCCAGGGCAGCCTCGTAGTGCGCCGCGGCTTCGTCGACGCGGCCGCGGTCGAAGAGCTCCTGGGCGTAGGTCGCCTCGTAGAACGCGCGGGACTCGCCGGCCAGGTCGAGCGCGCGTGCCCCAGCTGCGGCATCGCGGGCGAGCGTGAGCGCTTCGGGGTCGCCTTCGATGCGAGCCAGGTTGGAGAGGCGGATGAGCACGGCCGGCGCGGAGCTCGCGGCTCCCAGCTGCTCGAAGGTGGCGCGGGCGCCGTCGTAGTCGCCGCTCTCGAGCTGGGCGTCGCCGAGCACGGCCAGCGCGTCGAGCGAGCCCGGGTCGGTGGCGTACACAGCCGTGGCGAGCCGGGCGGCGTCGTCGAAGCGGTGCTGCGACAGCCGAACGGTCGCTAGCGAGGTGCGGGCCGAGATGTCGTCGGGATTCGTCGCCAGGACCTGCTGTAGTTCGGAGCCGGCCTGGTCGTAGAGCGCGGTGTCGCCCGTCTCCCGGGCTTGGCGGACGAGCGTCGAAGCGAGCTTGGACCGGCTCAGGTAGTCGTCGGGGTTGATGTCGACCCGTCCGGCCCAGAAGTCGGCTTGCTGCTGGGTCGTGTAGACGCCCGGTCCCGTGGACGGCATGCTCACGTCGAGCTCGGCCGCGTTGGCCGCCGGCGTGGAGTCGGCGCCCTCGCCGTCATCGTCGAGCGCGGCGCGCCCGGCGAGCCCGGCGAGCACCAGACCGGCTCCTGCCAGCAGGACGGCGAGCTTCGTGGTGATGCTGTTCATGAGGTCCTCCCGCGGGATCGGACGGTGCGGGAGGGGCGGTCGGTCCGCCCCTCCCGGGTGTGCGGCGTGCCGCGGTTACGGCAGGTTGGGTGCTGCGAGGTACGGGAACGTGCCCGGGAACGTCGAGTCGTTGGCGACGCAGTCGGTCGTCACCCCTCCACCCGTGATGAGGTTGAGCTCGGCGTCGATCACGTCGTCCGAGAGCTGGCGTCCGTTCAGGAACCCGGACGTGCTGCTCACATCGACGGTAAGGATGTCGGGGAGCAGGACGTCGGCCAGCATGTCGGCCGTGCTCTGGCTGTTGCCGAGGGCGAGCAACGTGGCGACCACTTCGTCACGGAAGTTCGCCTGGTCGTCCTTCGGCTTCCCGTCGTTGAAGGCTTCCTTCATGTCGGAAGGCAGGAACACGGTGTTGATGGCCGGCCGACCCATGCGGTCGAACGTGCCGTTGTTCTTCGTCGTGCCCCACACGCCGATGTTCGAGGTCTCATCGGTCAGGCGGTTGCTGGGCACTTCGGCGACGATGGCGGTGACGTTCAGCCCGGCGAAGAAGTTCGTGCCCATGCCGCCCGGGCAGAACATCAGGCCGTTCTGGAACGCGGCCAGGTCGAAGAAGAACGGGTCGTCGAAGAGGCCGGCGTGCAGCGTGCCGCCGCGGCGGGTGCGCACGTCTTCTCCCGTCGATCCTTTCGCCTTCACGCCCGCGCCCACCAGCTTCACGCGCTGCGACCCGTCCTGACGGACGTGACCGAAGGTGGTCGTGAGCTTCTTGTCGGCAACGGCGTCCCCGTCGTTGTCGACGTTGAGCACGTACTTGCCGTCCTCGGAGAAGGTCGTCGGCGCCTCCATCCCCGCGAGGGGGTTGACGGTCATGATGAGGACCGTCTTGTCGGCGTCGGCGGGCGACTGGAACGCGTAGACGTCGTTGATGTCGAGGGACGGGTCGGTCTCCACGATGGGTGCATCGCGGTGATCGGCCGCGTCGACCCGCAGCACGGCGGTGATGGCACCGGCTGCGAGAAGGAGGGCCCCGATCCCCACTGCGATGGGCTTTCGCATTGCATCTCCTTGCCGTCCGGGTCGGTCATGGCGCGGTCGCCCCCCGGAACTGGTCGGCCGCTCAGACCTTCTCCGGAACGCCCGCCCCGGACGGATGGCCGCGGCCCGGTATGCACCAGATCTGCACAAACAGCCTGTGCGGAGCATCCGTTTGCGTAGGTGCACCGATGACGGGCGGGGCCCTTCTCCCTACCTTCGAGGCATGTCGCCGATGACCTTCATTCCCACCGCGTTCAGCACCGATCGCTCACCGCCGCCCGCCCGGGCGGGTCGGTCCGGGCGGCGGTTGCCGCCCGCGTTCGCCGCGCTGGCCGGGCTCCTCGTCGGCGTGGCCCTGCTGATCGCGGCGCTCTGAAGCGGGGCGCCGCGCCGGCGCCTGTCCGAGGAACCTCGAGAACCCTCGACGCGCGGGGCCGCTACGCTCCGCGCCATGGGACCGACCCTCGTCGGCCGGTCCGCGGAGCTCGCGACCCTCACCGCCGCGGCGGACGCGGTCGCCGCCGGCACCGGATCCGTCGTGCACCTCGTCGGCGAGGCCGGGATCGGCAAGACGACCCTGCTGAACGCGGCCCGTTCCGAGCTCGACCGCCGCGACATTGGCGTGCGCTCCGGCACGGCTGACGAAACCGATCGCCGCCGGCCGCTCGTGCTGGCGCGTGCGCTCGTGCCCGA
>JBOGFL010000033.1:0-1688 GCA_050743285.1 Acidimicrobiia bacterium | reverse complement strand
ACGAGACGCTCGAACGTGTCCGCCTGGAGCCGGATGGCGCGTTCGCCCAGCCGGGACATCAGCTGGCTGGCGCGGGAGAACAGGATGTCGCCCGTGAGGATCGCGATGTTGTTGCCCCACACGGCATGCGCCGCCGGCACTCCGCGGCGACGGTCGGCGCCGTCCATCACGTCGTCGTGGTACAGCGAGCCGAGGTGCGTGATCTCGAGCGCCTTGGCGACGTCGATGACCTCTGCGGTGTTGCCGTCGCCGAGCTGGGCGGCGAGGAGCGTGAGCACCGGCCGGATGCGCTTCCCGCCCGCCTCGTACAGGTAGCGGCTGGCAGCATCCGCCAGCGGGTCGGCGACGCGGACGTCGTCGGCCAGCCCGGTCTCGACGAGCTCCAGCCCGTCTTCGATGGCGCGCGCGACGCGTCGGGCTGCAGGGCCGATGAAGACGCGATCACTGAAGCCGAGACGGCTCGCCAGTCGCGAACCCGGGGCGATGGGGCTCGAAGTCACGGCTCCAGCCTACCTGCGTCGGGTGTCGCGGTTTCGCCCTGGGGATTCACTCCGGCTTGCGCGCTCTGTGCAGGGCCACGATGCCGAACGAGAGATTGCGGTACGCGACATCGGTCCAGCCCGCCTCGCGGATCCATGCCGAGAGCTTCTTCTGGTCCGGCCACTCGCGGATCGACTCGTTCAGATAGTCGTAGGCGTCGCCATTGGTGCCGGCGACCCGGGCGACCCGCGGCAGCACCTGCGCGTTGTAGAAGCGGTACGCGCCGCGGAAGAGCTTGCCCGGCGGGGTCGAGAACTCGTTGATCACGAGCCGCCCCCCGGGCTTGGTCACGCGGTACAGCTCGCGTAGCGCCTTCTTCGGGTCGTTCACGTTGCGCAGGGCGTAGGACATCGTGACGGCGTCGAACGTCGCATCCGGGAACGGCAGATCAGTGGCGTCCGCCTGAACGAACGACAGATTGCGCATCGCGCCGTGGCGGCGCTCACCCTCGGCGAGCATGCCGGGCGAGAAGTCGGCCGCGACCACCTCGGCGCCACTGCGCGCCAGCGACGCCGATGACGATGCCGTACCGGCCCCGAGGTCGAGGATCCGCTCCCCCGGCTTCGGCGCAACCGCGCGGGTGGTCGCCGCGCGCCACAGCACGTCGTTGCCGAAGGTCATCGCCGTGTTGGTGCGGTCGTACCCTGCGGCGACCTGGTCGAACATGCCGCTGACGCGGGCGGGGTCCTTGCCGAGATCGGCGCGGTTCTTCTCGTTCGAGGTCACGGTTTCAGTCTAGGCGCGAGGCCCAGTGCTTCGAGGCGGTCGAGCCAGGGATCGGCGGTGGCATCATCGAACGGCGCGACCTGCGCACGCACCCGCTCTTCGAGGTCGAGCGCGAGAGCCTCGAGATGGGTCATGACGTCGGCGGGATAGCCGTAGCGGGCACTGTGCTCCGCCCATTCGTCGCGATCGTCGACCCACGTGCCGCGCGCGCCCTGCACGCGCACCACGTCGAGGTCCATGTCGATGCCGGTCGCGAGCAGCGGGTCGTCGGACCAATGGATGTCCCAGCCCAGATCGATGTAGATCCGCATGCCCCGGCGGTGGCGGCGGTTCACGGTCACGGCATGGTCGCCGCTCGCCGGGACGAGGGTCACGTTCGGGCCGCCCGCATGGAACTCGGCGCCGGGGCGCACGCTGTGCCA
>JBOGFL010000032.1:0-3555 GCA_050743285.1 Acidimicrobiia bacterium | reverse complement strand
GCGCCGTCACCCACGTATATCGAAGACGACCGGCAGGGCCCGCGGCGCGCGGAACCCGACGCCGCTGACGTACACGTCGCCGGCATCAGGCGCGAGGCGAACGTTCGGCAGCCGGTCGAGGACCGCGTTGAGAGCGACCGTCGTCTCCATGCGCGCCAGGTGCATCCCGAGGCACATGTGCGGGCCGAACGCGAACGCCATGTGCTGCTGCGGCTCGCGGAAGAGATCGAACCGCTCCGCGTGCTCGTAGCGTCCGCCGTCGTGGTTCGCGCCCCCGAGGCCGACCTGAATCAGCGATCCGGCCGGAATAGACACCCCGCCCAGGTCGACGTCACGGGTCGTGGTGCGGGCAATTCCGGTGAGCGGGGCCTCCCACCGGAGACCCTCTTCGATGGCCCGCGGCATGAGCGAGCGGTCGCCGCGTAACGCGTCCAGCTGATCGGGGTTCGTGAGCAATCCGAACAAGAGGTTGCTCGACGACCGGTACGTCGTCTCGGCGCCGGCCGGGAGCAACAACCTCAGGAACGCGATGATCTCCTCGTCGCTCAGGCGGTGGCCGTCGAGCTCGGCGCCGGCGAGCACGCTGATGAGGTCGTCGCGCGGTTCGGCGCGTCGTTGCTCGATCACCGCGCCGAACAACTCCGCGAGCTCGATCGAGGCATTCAGTCCGCGCTCGATGTCGGTGATGATGGTGATCAACTCGACCGCGAGGCGGTGAAATCGCGGCAACTCCGACTCCGGGAGGCCGAGCATGAGCGAGATGACCTTGATGGGGAACGGGAAAGTGAGGTCCCGCACGAGGTCGGCCTGCCCGCGGTCGGCAAGCTGACCGACCAGGTCGTGGACGACCGGATACACGGTGTCGGCTTCCCAGCGCTCCATCGCCTTGCGCGTGAACGCCTGCTGAATGAGCCCGCGGTATTGGTGGTGTTCGGGCTCGTCCATGCCGAGGATCGAATGGCCCATCACGAGACCAATCGTCTCCTGGTACCCCGCCGACGAGAAGGTCTCGCCGTCGCGGAGCACCGCCGCCACTTCCTCGTGGCCGAACACCACGTAGCGCGGCGGGGTGTCCCCGCGGTCAGGGACGTCGTAGGGCGCGTCATAGCCGAGCAGGTCGTAGAGGTCGCCCTCCTGCACCGGGCAGCGCTGCCGGAGCTCCTCGAACCCGGGATACGGGTCTCGGATGTCGGCTCCGGTCGATTCGTCGAACGCCGCGAACGGGTCGTAGTCGTCGGCGCGTTCGGGCGCGCGGGCGTCGGTCATGACTTGCCCCCTTCGTGCTGCATCGCCGCGGGCATGACCATCCCGACCGCCTGCAGGTGCTGGCCGAGCACGGCGTCAAAGCACTCGGCGACCTCTTCGGCAGTCCAGCCGCCGTCCCGCCACATCGACGCGATCGGCTTCGGGTGCTGGAAGATCGTGTACGAGTAGTCGGTGCGCCCGAGGATCTGGCCGTTCACGTGGCCGGCCGCCCCCGACGCGAGGAAGGCAACCAGCGGCGCATTGAGAGCCGGATCCTGCTCGGGCGGTGGCTCGGTGCCCGCCCGTTCGAACAGCGACGCCGTCATGCGAGTCGCGCCGGACGGCGCCACTGCGTTGACCGTGATCCCGTACTTCCCGAGCTCGAGAGACCAGATGAACGTCATGCCCATGAGCGCGGCTTTGGCCGCCCCGTAGTTCGTTTGGCCGAAGTTGCCCCGCAGACCGGCCGAGGAAGTGATGTTGATGATCCGGCCGTAGCCCGCGTCCTTCATCAGGGGAGCCGCGTGGCGTGCACAGTTGAAGCTTCCCTTCATGTGCACCGCGATCACAGCGTCGAAATCGTCTTCGCTCATCTTGAGCAACGAGCGGTCCCGCACGATGCCGGCGTTGTTCACGAGAATGTCGAGCTGCCCGAAGGTGTCGACCGCGGTTCGCACGATCCTCTCGGCGCCGTCGAACTCGACGACCGAGTCTCCGTTCGGGACCGCCCGCTCGCCGAAGCCCTCGATCTCGCGGCAGACCTCCTTGGCCGGATCGTCGGCCGAGTCCTTGCCGGCCAGCGATGCGCCGACGTCGTTCACGACCACCGCCGCCCCCTGCCGCGCCAGACAGAGCGCGATCTCCTTGCCGATTCCCCGGCCCGAACCGGTGACGGCCGCAACTCTTCCGTCCAACAGGCCCACGTTCGTTCCTTTCTCCCGGGGCGACCCTACCCGGCTGACACCGGCGTCAGTCAGCCCCTAGCGTGCGGGGCCATGGCCCGGCCGGCATCCGACGGACGCACGCCCACGCGCACCCGTGAGATGCGCGCCCGCGGTCGGCAGACGATGCGCACGCTGCTCGACGCCGGGGCCGAGGTCTTCGCCGAGCGCGGCTACCACGCGGCGCGGGTGGACGACGTGGTGACCCGGGCCAACACGTCGCACGGCACCTTCTACCTCTACTTCGGCAACAAGGAGGAGCTGTTCCGGGCACTCGCCGTCGACGTGGCGGCGTCGATCGTGGAGCTCGGCGAAGCTCTCCCGCGAATCACCGCCGATGCGTCCGGGCGGCAGCGACTTCGGGAGTGGCTCGGGCGCTTCGCCGGGCTCTACGAGCGCCAACAGGCGACCCTCCGGGCGTGGACCGAGGCCGAGATCGGTGACAGTGAGTTCGGACGACTGGGCGACGACGTCTTCGCCGAACTGAGTCTGGTCGTCGCGACCCGGGTGCGGGGCGCCGCGCCCGACGACGTCGACCCCGCCACCGCCGGGCTGGCCGTCGTCGCCATGATCGAGCGCCTCCACTACTACGTCGCGACCGGACAGGTCCGCATCAACCGGGAGGAGATGCTCGACACGCTCACTGCCGTCACTCACGGGGCGCTGTTCGGCGTTTCCCTCGACGCCCGATCCCTTCCGCCCGCCCGGTCCAGGCGTTATATTTCCCCCACCAATCACTGACGCCCACGTCAGCGACGCTGGGCCAGGGGGGAAGGAACACACATGACCGTGCCCAAGCGCTTGCTGGGCCTCCTGCTTGCCGGCTTCGCGGTATTCGCGTTCACCGCGTGTAGCGACGACGGCGGCGGCTCGGACGACGAGTCAACCGACGACGGCGGCGATGACGCCGCGACCTGCGACCCGGCGACGCTGGAGGACGACATCACCGCCGCGCTGGCGACCTTCTTCGAGGAACCGGAGGCCGCAGACAAGGTCGTGGTGGTCGAGATGGGCGACGTGGTCGCCGAGTACGTCGACGAAGGCGCCGAACTTGCCGCGGAGCAAGGCCAACCGCTCGAGGTGACCGTGCAGACCGGCAGCGTCGTGCTCAGCAACGAGAGCGACACCGCCGCCGACATCACGTTCGGGATCGCGGCGCTCGAAGCGCCCGACGAGGCCCTCACCGAAGCCGCCGGCGGCGCGGTGTGCGTGGACGGCGAGTGGCTGATCTCGGCCTCGACCGTGTGCGACACCCTGTCGCGCGGCTTCCCCGACGTCGGCGCGGCGTGCCTGAACGCGGTCACTTGAGCTCATCGCAACACAGACCCATGAGTGGGGCGCCCGGCGGGGCGGGCCACCCGCGTGGGGC
>JBOGFL010000031.1:0-2409 GCA_050743285.1 Acidimicrobiia bacterium | reverse complement strand
CCGTCGCGCTCGCCCTCAACACCCGACCACGCAAGACCCTCCGATGGAAGACACCGGCCGAAGCCCTCGACCGCCTTCTACACTCCGCCTGAAAACGGCAGTGTTGCGACGACCGGTTGAGCCTGGGCTCACGGCCCCGTTTCTCGTAGCGCTCGACGATCGAGCCCTCGACCGTGAGCTCGGCGCCCGCCTCGCCCCGCCGGTGGCATGTGAGCTGCTGGGCGGTGTGCAGGAGGGGCCTGGTCGCCACGGTCTGGAACAGCAGGATCGTGAGGTTGGCGGCGATGGGCGGGTACAGCGCCCCGGCCCGCAGCGACGGGTGGTCGACGCCGGCCGCGGCCCAGTACCGCTCGTTGGCCTCGGCCGAGACGGTGAACGTCAGCGGCCCGAGGCGGTCCCCCGGGGCGGCACCCCCAAATCGTTCCGGCCTGCTATGCACGACTGTGCATAGAATACAGCATGGCGCATCGAGCCGCGGTGGTCGGCGGATCCGGATACACCGGCGCGGAGCTGCTCCGACTGCTCGCCGAGCACCCCGAGATCGAGGTGGTGGCGGCGACCGCCGACGCCAACGCCGGGGTGCACGTCGGCTCGCTGTACCCGTCGCTGCGGCCGGCGTATCCCGATCTCGAATACGCGACGATGCACCCCGGCGTGGTCGACGGGCTCGACCTGGCGTTTCTCGCGCTCCCGCACGGCGAGTCGCAGCGCTTCGTGCCCGACATTCTCGATCGGGTCGCCCATATCGTCGACCTGGGCGCCGACTTCCGGCTGCCCGCCCTCGTCTACGCCGAATGGTACGGCGAGGACCACACCGAGCCCGCGCTGCTCGACCAGTTCGCGTACGGAATCCCCGAGCTCTTCCGCGACGACATCACGTCCAATGCCCACGTCGCGGCGGCAGGCTGTTACGCCACCGCGGCCGCACTCGCGCTCGCGCCCCTCGTCGAAGCCGGTCTGATCGAACCGACCGGCCTGATCGTCGACGCCTTGTCGGGCGTCTCGGGTCGGGGCCGCGGCCTGAGCGCGCCGAGCCTGTTCTCCGAGGCTGACGAGAGCGCGACCGCCTACGGCCTGCTCGACCACCGCCACACCGGCGAGATGGAGCATGCGCTCACGCAGTGGACCGGTCAGGAAGCGCAGGTCCTTTTCACGCCGCACCTGGTGCCGATGGTGCGCGGCATCCTCGCCACCTGCCACGCCCGACCCGCCCGCGCCGGCCTGTCGACCGAGCTCGTCATGGCGGCGTACGACGCGTACGCCGACGAACCGTTCATCGTCGTGAGCGACGAGCCGCCGGTCACCAAGGCGGCGACTGGTTCCAACGCGGTGCACCTCACCGCCCGCTACGACGAGCGCACCGACTCCGTGCTCGCCATCGCCGCCCTCGACAACCTCGTGAAGGGCGCGGCGGGACAGATGGTCCAGTGCGCCAACCTCCTGCTCGGTCTGCCCGAGCCGACGGGCCTGCGCGCGATCGGGTTGATGCCGTGAGCGTCACCGCGGCCCGGGGCTTCGAAGCCGCCGGTGTTCACTGCGGGATCAAGCCGACCGGCGCGCCTGATCTCGCACTTGTCGCGACCAGCGAGCGCCGCCCGGTCGCGGCCGCGGGTGTCTACACCATCAACCGGGCCCAGGCGGCGCCGGTCCAGATCACGAAGCGTCATCTCACCGACGGGCACGCCGCCGCCGTCATCCTCAACTCGGGCAACGCCAACGCCGCCACCGGCGAACCCGGCCGCCAGGATTCACTGCGGACGTGCAACCTGGCAGGCGACGCGATCGGCGTGGCCGGGACCGATGTGCTCGTGTGCTCGACCGGGCTCATCGGGCACCGGCTCGAGATGCACGCGATCGCGACCGGCGTCCCCAAGGTCGCCGGCGACCTGCGCGCCGACCTCGACGGTGGTCACGCCGCGGCCGACGCCATGCTCACGACCGACACGGTGCGCAAGGAGGCGGTCGCCGACGCGACCCTCAGCGACGGCACGCAGGTCGTCGTCGGCGGCATGGCCAAGGGCGCCGCCATGCTCGCCCCCTCGATGGCGACGATGCTCGCCGTGCTCACCACCGACGCCGCCATCCAGCCCGCCGTGCTTCGTCAGCATCTCAGCGAAGCGATACACGGCTCGTTCCACGAGCTGATCGTCGACGGCTGTACGAGCACCAACGACACCGTGCTCGTCCTCGCCAGCGGCGCCGCCGGTAACGACCCCGCCGCGGCCACCGGCGCGCTGGGGGAGGCGATGGCCACGGTCTGCGCCGAGCTCGCGGCCCAGATGGCCGCCGACGCCGAGGGCGCGACCAAGTTCGCCACTGTGCGAATCCGGGGCGCGCGCTCACGCGACGACGCCCACCGGGCCGCCCGCCAGGTGGCGGCCAGCCAGCTGGTGCAGTGCTCGTTGTACG
>JBOGFL010000030.1:0-1881 GCA_050743285.1 Acidimicrobiia bacterium | reverse complement strand
GTTCTCACACGGCTCATCGGCGCGCGTCAAGCGGTCGAGGTGGGGACGTTCACCGGCTACTCGGCGCTCTGCATCGCCCGCGGCCTTCCCGCCGACGGTCGCCTGCTTTGTTGCGACGTCAGCGAGGAATGGACGTCGGTCGGCAAGCGGGCATGGAAGCGCGCCGGAATAGCCGACAAGATCGAGTTGCGGATCGCGCCCGCCATCGACACGCTCCGATCGCTCCCTTCCGATCCGGTCGTGGACCTTGCGTTCATCGACGCCGACAAGCCGAGCTACCGGGCGTACTTGGAGGAGTTGATGCCCCGATTGCGCCCCAACGGCGTCATCCTCGTCGACAACACCCTGTGGGGCGGCTCCGTCGCGGACCCCGCGGTCACCGATGACAACACCGAGGCGATAAGGGCGTTCAACGCGGCGGTGGCGGCGGACCGGCGCGTCGACTGCGTGCTGTTGCCGGTGGCCGATGGCCTGACGCTGCTGCGGAAGCGCGGCGAGTAAACGGCCCGAGTACGTTTGGCGTCGCATCGGGCGACAAACCGTGTCTCTGCGCCGCGAACGGCGTTGGTTGCGAGGCGTTACATCTTTCCGGTGCGGCCGAAGCGGTAGTACCCGGAGAAGGTGCCGTTGACCTCATCGGGTATGGGGACCACCTCACCGAGGAGCTGCGCGCCCCACACGATCTGAGCCGTGCGCTCGACCAGCGCGGCAATGTGCATGGCGTCGTGGGGATCCTTGCCGACCGTGAACAGCCCGTGGTTGGCCATCAAGACCGCGCTGCGGTCGCCGACCCGCTTGGCGACCTCCTCGGCCAGCTCGTCGGTTCCGGTGGTGCGGTACTCGGCGACCTCGACGTCCCCGCCCACGAAGACCACGAACTCCTCGATGACGGCCGGGATGGGCCGGCGGGCGATCGCGAACATCGTGGCGTACATCGCGTGGGAGTGGATGGTCGCGTTGATCTCGTCGTGCTGGCGGAGGGCAGAGAGGTGCAGAGCCTTCTCGGTGGTCGGTCCCCGCTCGCCCTCCAGCACGTTGCCGTCGAGGTCGGTGACGACGAGGTCGTCAAGGGTCATCGCCTCGTACGACAGCGACGACGGCGTCAGCACCGCGTTGCCGTCGGGGAGCCGTGCACCCAGGTTGCCGGCGGTGCCCTCGACGAGTCCCTTGCCCAGCATCTCCTTTGCCGTCGCCAGCACGCGCTCCTTGGTTTCCTGCGCAGTCAGCTTCGTCGGGCTCACGCCAGCACCTCCGGGTTCACGATATTCACGGGCTGCTCACCGGCGAGCAGCCGGGCCAGGTCGTCGGCGATCAGCTTCGAGTGGTTCGCCTCGGTGTTGTAGGTCGCGCCGCCGATGTGTGGCGTGAGGACGACGTTCGGAAACGTCGTCAACGCGTGGTCGACGGGCAGGTGTTCGCCCTCGAAGTGGTCGAGGCCCGCGCCTCCGAGCCGTCCGAGCTCGAGCGCGGCCACCAGGGCATCGGTGTCATGGAGCGCAGCCCGGGCGGTGTTGATGTAGATCGCACCCTTCCGCATCCGCTCGAACTGCTCGGCGCCCATGAGCCCCAGCGTCTCGGACGTGACGACCGCGTGCATCGACACGACGTCGGCCTCCGCCACCAGGTCGTCGAGGGCATGGGTGGCGTCGGGCGAGTAGGGGTCGGCTGCGATCACCCGCATCCCGAGTCCTTCGAGGCGCCACCTGGTGGCGCGGCCCACCGCACCCAGTCCGACGACGCCGGCGGTGCGGCCCGCGACCTCCCACGCCCGGAACCGCTGGTAAGGGATCGTGCCGTCCCGGTAGGCATCGCCCCGGCGGACGTCGGTGTCGGCGGCGACCACGCCCCGGTTGACGGCCATCAGCAACGCCACGGTGAGCT
>JBOGFL010000029.1:0-7410 GCA_050743285.1 Acidimicrobiia bacterium | reverse complement strand
GTGCCGATCCATTGAAATCGCCTTCCTTCTTCTGGACGCGCGTACCCCGGGTGCCGATCGGCAAACTGCACCGTTGCAACGACCGCAGCGTCGGGCGCACGGTCATTAGGGTTCCGGCCGTGGGCGCACTGCACACGGAGGATCGGCAACCGCACATCGATCTGTTGTCGGGTGACTTCTACGGCGACGCGCGGGCGGCCTACCGGTGGATGCGGGCCCACTCGCCGGTGTACTTCGATCCGAGTTGCGGCTTGTGGGCGGTCGCGACCTACGACGGCGTGCGGGAGGTGGAGCGCGACGCGGGCACGTTCTCGAGCGCATGCGGGAGCCGGCCCGAATCCGGCCCGTTGCCGTGGATGATGGATATGGACCCACCCGACCACCACAAGCGCCGCAAGATCGTGAGCCGCGGGTTCACGCCCGCGCGGGTGCGCGCCAACTCCGCCCACGTCGAGCAGCTCTGCGAGCATCTGATCGATGGGATCTGCGAGCGGGGGGAGTGCGACCTGGTCGCCGACCTCGCCGCACCGTTGCCGATGATCGTGATCGGCGACATGCTCGGAATTCCACCTGAGGACCGCGGCGATCTCCTGCGCTGGTCCGACGACATGCTCGCCTCGATCAGCGGCGACCCCGAGCGCATCCCTGCCGCCGCAACTGCCTTCACCGAGTATCAGGCGTACGCGATGCAGATGATCGCCGACCGTCGAGAGCAGCCCCGCGACGACCTCGTCAGCGTGCTGGTGCACGCCGAGGTCGACGGCGACCGCCTCGAGGACCACGAGCTGGTGTTCGAGTCGCTGCTGCTCCTTCTCGGCGGCGACGAGACGACCCGCCACGTGATCACCGGCGGAACGGAGCAGCTCCTGCGCAACCCCGGCGAGAAGCAGCGACTCCTCGACGAGCCCGGACTACTGCCGACCGGCGTCGAGGAGATGCTGCGCTGGGTGTCGCCGATCAAGAACATGAACCGCACCGTGACGCACGACGTCGTGCTCGAGGGCCAGAAGCTGAGCGAGGGCGACAAGATCCTGGTGCTTTACGAGTCGGCCAACTTCGACGACACGCGCTTCGACGAGCCCGACCGGTTCGACGTCGGCCGTTACCCGAACGACCACCTCGCGTTCGGGTTCGGCGCCCATTTCTGCCTCGGCGCCAGCCTCGCCCGTCTCGAAGTGACCACCATGGTCGGTCGCTTGCTGCGCCGGCTGCCCGACATCGACTTCGCGTCGGCGTCGCCCGCGCCGCGCTTCATGGACACGATCACCTCGCTCCCAATCCGCTACGCACCGTCGTCGCCGGAACCGTCGGATTGACTCGATCAAGAAGGTCTGACCGGCGGGGGTACAGGCTCCAGGCGACGGCGTCCGCCGGCGGCCGACCTACGACCTCCTCCCGTTGCGGCCCGGCCGGGCGACGTTCACGACCTGCCATTCCTCAGCGGGACGCTCGAGACTCACCTCATAGCGAACTGCGTCCTCACGATCGACATAGCGCTTGGTATCGACCGACGGGGCGGGGCCAGGCGGGACGGCGCTGAGGAGCAGCAACACACCACCCTCGAGCACGGGTTCGCCTGCTTCGTCTTCCTCGATTGCTTCGTCGCTGGTGTCCACGAACCGGATCGTGGCGAACTCCTCGAGCTCGTCGACGACCGCGACCTGCACCTCCAGAGAAATGTCGACCTCGTCGAGCGGGCCGACGTAGACGACCTGGTCCAGCTCTTCGGTTTGGGCTCCGTGATCCTCGGGAGCAAGAGTCCGAATCACGGCGACGTAGATGTCGGCGTCGCGCTCGGTCGCTTGCGTGTCCTCCGAACCGCACGAGCCGACCGCCAGTGCCGTCGCGAACAAGAACGTGAGCCTTCGCAACATGGCCCTCCGTAGCAAGTCGTCGGGAGGATACCGGTCCAACAGTAGGATTCGGGCAGGCGGAGATCATGCAAAGGACACCGCTGCCGCAGCGGATCTTCGGGCCGGTGCCGTTCGCCCGGCTCGCGTCTACGCACACGTTGAGCGCCAGTGCCGACGCGTTCTTCGCGATCTCATTGGCCGGATCACTCTTCTTCAACGTGTCGGTCGACGCGGCCCGGCCGCGAATCATTCTCTATCTGGCACTGACGATGGCCCCGTTCGCGATCGTGGCTCCGCTCATCGGCCCGCTGGTGGATCGGTTCGGCCGCGTACGCGGACGGGTTATCGCGGTCAGCATGCTTGCCCGGGGGATCTTGTGTGTGTTCATCGCCGGCGATCTGAAGGACCTCCTCTTCTATCCGGAGGTGTTCGGTGTGCTCGTGCTCGGCAAGGGGTACTCAGTGGCCAAGAGTGCGGCGGTGCCCGGCCTGATCGACGGCCCCGCCGGCTTGGTGGCGGCCAACTCGCGACTCTCGCGCCTTGCCAGCATCGCCGGCTTGGGAGCGGGCGCGGTGGCGGCCGGGGTTCTGAGCTTGGGCGGAGCGCCCCTGGTGCTGAGGCTCGGGGCGCTCGTTTATTTCACCGCGGCGGCGTTGGCTCTGCGGATCCCGTCGGTGATCGAACCGCCGCCGCCGCCGCAAGTCGAGCGGGCCGAACTGCACTCAGCGCCAGTCGTACTGGGGGCGTCCGCGTTGACGGTCCTGCGCGCGGGCATCGGGTTCCTCACGTTCCTGCTCGCGTTCGGGTTTCGGCGGGCGGGGGAACCGGTGTGGCTCTACGGAGCGGTCCTGGCGGCCGTGGGCATCGGGTACTTCGCGGCCACCGTCGTGAGTCCTGCGCTCAAGCGCCACTGGCTCCGCGAGGAGCAGCTTCTCGCCGCTGCGCTGCTCGTCACGAGTGCGGCCGCCCTCGCGTGTGCGATGCGTTTCGGACACGCGAGTCTGATCGCAGCCGGCCTCGGAATAGGCCTCGGAACCAACGGCGGGCGGCTGGTGTTCGACAGCGTGCTCCAACGGGACGCGCCCAATGCCGCCCGTGGTCGGTCTTTCGCGCGCTTCGAGACGCGGTTCCAGCTCGCCTGGATCACGGGCGCACTCGTCGCCGTCGTCCTCCAGTTGGACACACGAGCCGGCCTCATCGCGCTGGGAGTGACGCTGGCGCTCGCCCTCATTGCGTACCTGGCCGGCGTGTCGATCGAGAACCGGCTGAGCCGGGGATTCCAGCGCGTCTTCGGCCGCCACGGACCAGGTTCATGACGCACCGTTTTGTCGAGTGAGCGTCAGCGGTCCGGCAAGTCGAGGCCGGCGGCGAGGCCCAGACGTTGGACGCGCCGGAAGCGGCCGAGCCCGCGAAGCGTCACGTCACGAGTGCCGAGCACCTGGATCCAGGGTGGCAGTGCGTGCGTCGGATAACCGACGGCGAGCAGCTCACCGGGACGCGCCCCCTGAGAGAGCCGGGCGGCGAGATTTACTGGTCGACCGATGTAGTCGTCGCCTTCGAAGAGCAGGGCCCAACCGTGTGCGACGCCTCCCCGTAGCAGCAGGGCAGGGTTGCTGTATCGCCCTACGAGCTCGACGGCGGCAGCAATGAGGGGTCCGACCTCGACTCCGACGAGCATGGCGCCGTCGCCGAGCCATTTCGCGACTCGTACGCCTCGTCGGGTCGCGATGGCGCGGGTCAGAGTGTGGAAGGCGGTCAGGGCATCGACGGCGGCGTGTTCGCCGTGTTCGGCCATGAACGCAGTGAACCCACAAAGGTCGACGAAGCCGAATGCACGCTCGACGAGCGGCGCGGCATCTGCAGTCTCCTGCGGGTCTTCGGTTCCGGTCTGGTGGGGGGCGGTTCCGAGTCCGTCGCGCGCGGCATCGCCGGCATCGCGTGGTGTCGACGACATTCTCCGAACCTAGTGCAAGGTCAGGGGGCGGTCTCGCTAGTCAGCGAAGACGTCGTGGCTGAGCTGGATGAAGAAGGTGTGGTCGTGACCCTTGTTCGGATCGTTGGCGTTGTAGTGCGTTCTCGAGGCGCCGTCGGGCACCTTCTCCTCCGAGTAGATCGCTCCGACCGGACACACGTCGGGCTGATAGCACGCGGTACACGACGTGCACTCCTCGAGGTTCACATACAAGATGCTGTCTTCAAAGATCCCAATCGCTTCCGCGTTCGGCAGATGGGTGTTCTCGGTGACGCCACTCCCAGCTTCGACCTCGGAAAAGAGCGAGTTGTTGTTGAGATCAAACTCGTAGATGCACTGCACGGGGCACACATCCACGCAGGCTCGGTCCTTTACGTCAATGCACGCTTCGGTGATGATCGCAAGACCCGCCATCTCGGCTCCTCTCAGACGCTCCAAGGCCAGGAGCCGGCCCCCGTGTGCATCGGTTCTCGGGTATCTGACACGATTTCGCGACGGAGCAGAACCGATGGAGTACTGGCACCCATGACCTTTCGTAGACCTTCTCACGCTCGGGTGCCCCGGATCAGCGCTGAGCTCCGCGAGGCGGAGGCGGTCAAGCCGCTCGAGCTCTTCTTCGATCTCGTCTTCGTCCTCGGGTTCACGCAGTGCACTGCGCTCATGGCCACCGATCCCGCTTGGGAGGGAATCGGCCGCGGCATGCTCGCGCTGGCAGTGCTCTGGTGGGCCTGGGTCGGCTATGCGTGGCTGACCAGCGTCATAGAGCCGGAAGAAGGCATGGTGCGCCTTGCCTTCTTCGCCGCGATGGCGGGGTTGATCGTCGTCGCCCTCTGCGTTCCGGAGGCGTTCGGGGACCGGGCGCTCACGTTCGCGATCGCTTACGGCGTTGTGCGGCTGGCGCAGATCGCGCTCTTCGTGATTGCCAGCCGCGACAACCCATTGCTTCGTCATTCTGTCGCCGGTCTCGCGATCAGCACCGTTGTCGGGACCGGTCTTCTGGTGGGTGCATCCTTCCTCGACGGCTGGCCGCAGGCTTCGCTGTGGGGAGTCGCCATCCTCATCGACTGGGGCGGCCCGGCGCTCTTCGGCGTCACGGGATGGACGCTGGTCCCCGGCCATTTCGCCGAGCGCCATGGGCTGGTCATCATCCTTGCGTTGGGCGAGTCGATCGTCGTGCCCGGCGTCGGTGCTCAGCTCGACCTGACCGCCGGCGTCCTGACCGCGGCCGTGCTCGGAGTCGCGCTGGCGTCGGCGCTGTGGTGGACCTACTTCGATGTTGTCGCAATCGTGACCGCGCTGCGCCTGATCCGCGCGAACGAAGGTCGAGAACGCAACGCGCTGGCGCGCGACTCATACTCCTACCTCCATTTCCCGATGGTGGCCGGCATCGTGCTCGCCGCGTTCGGGCTGAAGGGGACTCTCGCCCACGTCGATGATCCACTCGACGCCGAGTACGCCTTCGCGCTCCTCGGCGGCGTCGCCATCTACCTCTTGGCTCACGTTGCACTGCGGCTACGCAACGCGCACACCATCAATCTCCAGCGCTCGGTTCTCGCGCTCGGCTTGTTCGCCCTGATACCTGTCGCGATGCAAGTGCCGTCACTCGCGTCGCTCGCCGGGGTGAACGTCCTCCTGTGGGCGGTGATCGCCTGGGAGACCGCGCACTACCCGAACGAAGGGCGCTACGCCCTCCGGCATGGTCTTGAAGAGGCAGTGCCGGGACGGCCCATCGGCGGCGAACGGACGTGATCGATGAGCTGGCCGATGTCCCGCCGGAGGAGTTCATCGCCGCTCGCGACGCGCTCGCGGCCCGCCTGAAGGCCGAAGGCAACAAGGACGAGGCGGCCGAGGTCAAGAAGCTCCGCAAGCCCACCGTCGCGCAGTGGCTCACCGATCAAATGCGCCGCCACCACGAGGACAAGATCGACGCTCTGCGGGCCGCCTTGCGCGAGGTCGGCGAAGCACAGGAAGCGGCGGTCACCGGCGGCGACCGTGCTGCCCTCCAGGACGCGACGGCCAAGCGCCGCGACGCGACGGCAGCACTCGGCCGTGCCGTGGACGAAGTCCTCGCCCGTAGTGAGCGCCCCGCGCAGTACCGGGACGTAGTGTCGAGCGAGATCGAAACTGCGGTGAGCGCCGAGGTCGCGGCGGGCCCCCTGGGAATGCGCGAAGACCTCGAGCTGCCCGACCGCCCGAAGCCGGAGCCGCGTCGCGACCTCGCCGCCGAGCGACGCGCCAACGCGGCCAAGGTGGCGATCGAAGCGGCCGAGGCGCGTGTCCAGCACGCGCGTGACCAACTCGAACAGGCCAGGTCGGAACTGGAAACCGTTCGCGACCGCTACCGCGAGAAGACCGATAGCTCCTGAGTGCCGGCTCTTGTAGCGTCGGATCGTGCTCCGAACCCGGTTCACCGAGATGTTCGCGTTGGACTATCCAGTGATGTCGGCGCCGATGGCGTTGCACAGCGGTGGCACGCTTGCGGGTGCGGTGTCCGAGGCCGGCGGGTTGGGCTCCTTCGGCGGCATCCATCCCGTCAAGGGACCCGAATGGATACGCGCCGAGATCAGCACTATCCAGGCCCGCACCGACCGGCCCTTCGCGGTGGGCTTCATTACCGCGTTCCTGACTTTCCTCGAGCCGCTGTTCGAGGCCACCGTCGCCGAACGCCCGGCGGCGGTGGCACTGTCGTTCGGTGATCCGCAGCCCTGGTTGACGCGGGCGAAGGACGCCGGCACCCGCGTGATCTGCCAGGTCCAGAACTTCGAGGACGCCGACCTCGCGGTTGAAGCCGGCGCCGACGTGCTCGCGGCGCAGGGCAACGAAGCCGGCGGCCACACCGGGACCATGGGGCTCCTGCCTTTCCTCGCCGAAGTGGTCGCTCGACACTCCGACGTTCCCGTCCTGGCCGCCGGCGGTATCGGTGACGGGCGGACGCTTGCCGCCGCGCTGACGGTGGGCGCCGACGGCGCGTGGGTGGGAACCCCGTTTCTCGCCACCACCGAAGCGGTGGAAGTGCACGACGTCCACAAGAAGCTGATCGTCGACAGCGACGGCAGCGACACCGTGTTCACCCACGTGTACGACATCGTGTCGGCCCGGCCCTGGCCACCGGGGGTCGGCGAGCGCGTTCGCCGAAACCGCTTCACCGACGAGTGGAGTGATCGGGAGCCCGAGCTCCGGGAACGAAGCGTAGAGATGGCGCCTCCTGAGGGGATCAACCCGTACGAAGACCCACCCGACCCGGAGACCATGGCAGTGGACTACGGGCAGTCAGCGGGGCTCGTCCATTCGGTCAAGTCGGCCGCCGAGGTGGTGCGCGCTCTCGGCGCCGACGCCGAACAAATCCTTCGGTACCGTCCCGGTTCGATCCTGACCTGATCTACGCTCGCTGCCCATGGAAGCGCGCAGCGACGACGACTTCGACGAGGCGCAGGTCGGCGACGTGCCCGAAGGCGTCGGCGCCGATCTCTACCCCAAGCATCTCGAGTATCTCAGCCGCCACGAGGCGTTCCAAGAAGCGGTGCTGTCGTTCCCCGACTCCGCCGGCGGTCGCCACGACGTCGAGATCCATGAGGTGGAGGACGC
>JBOGFL010000028.1:0-11261 GCA_050743285.1 Acidimicrobiia bacterium | reverse complement strand
CCGTCGCGCTCGCCCTCAACACCCGACCACGCAAGACCCTCCGATGGAAGACACCGGCCGAAGCCCTCGACCGCCTTCTACACTCCGCCTGAAAACGGCAGTGTTGCGACGACCGGTTGAGCCTGGGTAATCCCGAGGACCATCTGTGGTGGGCAGCCAAGGGTTTCCTCGAGCCCGACGCGGCGCTCAAGGGGATGCGCTGAAGCGCACAGATCGCCGGTTCCGAGCGGGCTGAAGAGTGTTCGACGGCTGTCGTTCTGTGCGCCGAGATTACGCGTGAGCCAGCGCCAGAGTCGTCGATCGGTACCGACCCCGTGGTCTGCATCGCACCACTGGGGAGTTCTCGTCGGGCCTTCTCCCAACTGACCTGCGGCGGATTCTTGCGGTCGTGTGTGATGTGCGTCCGCGGCGTGCACTTCGCCGGTTACGCGTGCCGACGTGCTCGCCGTTGAGCCGCGATGATGGACGCGAGCGAGCCGCCGCCCAGCAAGAGGTACGGGACTGCCGTTGACGGCACCAGGATCGCATGCGCTTCTGTGCGCCACTGCGCGCGGAATCCGCAGTGTCTTCTCGCGGGAAACGGCGCCCAGAAGAGGGGACCGCGAAGGGTGAATGGGACGGGTTAGCCCATCGCGTCGCGCCGCGACATCACGATGGCGATGACGGCGCCACAGACGGCGGCGTAGGCGCCGAGTGTGGCCAGCGCCGCTGGCGTGGCGACGGAGTCGGCGGCCTCGGGGCGGACGATGGAGCGGATCACGATGCCGGGGAACCAGCGCTCGGCCCAGTCCTGCCCCTCGCCGATCACGTTCTCGACGGGTCCGAACCACAGCAGGCTGATGCCGAGGGCGACGGGGGTCGAGCGGACGAGGACGGCGATAGTGGTGCCGATTACGGCGAACCCGACGACGTAGGCGATCGCCCGCAGGTAGTCCTCGGCGGCGTCGCCGAGGACGTCGAGGCCGAACCAGCCGGCGGTGCTGATGTCCTGAGCCGGCGCGACGATGGCCGCGGTGATCGACCCGATGGCGAAGGCGCCGGCCATCACGATCGCCGCCACGAGGACTCGTGCGGCCAGCTTGCCGGCCATCAATGACACGCGGTTGGACTGGAACGTCAGCGCCGCGCGCAGCGTGCCACGGGTGAACTCGTTGCCAGTGGCGGCGGCGAAGATGACGAGGACGAGCAGGAAGGCGAAGGCGATCGAGAAGATCACCGCCCTCGTCGCCCCGCCGGCGCCGACCAGTGCCTCCAGGGCCAGTCCGTCCTCGCTCTGCTGGAGCAGCGGCTCGGCGGTGCTGATCACCAGGGTGGTCGCCACGACGGTGTACACCGTGGTGATCAAGCCGAGGATCAACCACAGCCGCTTGCGGTTGACCAGGATCCACTCGGATCGGAACGCGTTCAGGATGCTCACAACGTTTCTCCTTGGGAGACGAGATTGAGATAGCGCGCTTCGAGGTCGGCGCGGCGGTAGTGCAGCTCTGACAGGACGATCCCGGCGGTGTGGGCCCGGCGGTTGATCTCAGCGGCGAGGCTCGCCGCGTCGACGTCGCCGTCGAGCATGACGAGGACGTCGTCACCGTCGACCTCGACACGAATGTGGTTCGAGTCGACCATCGTGCGCAGTATCGGCGTGTGAGCGGGATCGGCCGTGCGCAGCACGAGTGCTTCGCCGGCAGCCACCAGCGACTCGGGCGTGCCGAGGTGCACGAGGCCGCCGTGGTCGATCACGATCAGCCAGTCGCACACCTGCTCCAGTTCGCTGAGCAGGTGCGACGACACGAGGATCGTCCGCCCGCGGTTGGCGATCTCGCCGATCAGCCGCCGGACGTCCTGCATGCCGACGGGGTCGAGGCCGTTGTTCGGCTCGTCGACGATGATCAGCTCCGGGTCGCCGAGCAGCGACGCGGCGATGCCGAGGCGCTGTTTCATACCCATCGAGTAGGAGCCCACGCGGTCGTGACCGCGGCCGGCGAGGCCGGCCAGCTCGATGAGGTCGGGGATGTTCTTCTGCGCGCGGCTTCCGAGTACCGCCAGCGAACGCAGATTGTCGATTCCCGACACGGCCGGATGGAACGCCGGCGACTCGATGAGCGCGCCGACACGGTTGAGGTAGCGGGCTGTCTTGCCGAGCGGTTCGCCGAGCACGGTGCCCGCGCCGCTCGTCGGACGGACGAGGCCGAGGAGCATCGCCATCAGCGTCGTCTTGCCGGCGCCGTTCGGTCCGATCAGCCCGGCGACGGTGCCGGTCGGGATGGCGAACGAGAGGTCGTCGACGGCGGCTCGGCTGCCGTAGCGCTTGGTGAGCCCGTCGACAACCACGGCATCGGCGCCGCCACCATCTCGCGGTGAGCGGTGCGAGATGCCGGCGTTGATCAGGTCCTCGGTCATCGGAAGCTCCTCCCTGGCGGGCTGGGTTCGGCGGATGGGGACGAACCGGCCGGGACGGTGGTGACGGGCGGCGCCCATGACGCCTCCGCGGCGCTCGCTCCCGGCTTCTGGCCGGCGGTGCTGCGTCCGTGCAGGAAGAGGGCCCGGGCGAGGGCGGCGACCGCCGCGGTGGCGAGCAGGGTGCGCACGATGTTCCCGACCACCCACGGCACTTCGACGTCATCGCGGACATCGACGACCTCGGCGACGCGGTCGGGGTCAGCCTGGTCGATCTCGTTGTTGAGCGGCTCGTGGAGACCGACGGTGATGGCGAAGACGATCCCGTAGAGCACGAGCGCAGCGACGGTCCAGCGCACGGCGACCCCGGCGCCGTGGCGTCGGTGGAGTACGACAGCGAGCACGATCAGTACCAGCGCCACGGTGAAGCTGAGGAAGAACACCGGGTTCTCGTTGAACCGCTGCATGGTCGTCACGAAGGTGCGGTCGTCGGCGTCGGCCAGGTTGGGCATGATCGCAGCCGAGAACGTGTAGATCAGCCCGGCGACGAGGGTCATCGCCACCAGCGCGGCGCCGAACACGAGCCCGGTCCGCCCGTCACCGTCGACGCGGTGACGGGCCGACCGAACCGGCTCGGCCACCCATGTCGGCTTCGTCGTTGGCGTGTTCTCCGTCATCACTGCTCCTTCGGTTGGGGCGCCGAGCACGAGGTCCGACGTCTTGAGCGATGCCATTCGTTCATGACGCGACCCGGTCCGGGGTCATGTTCCAGACGCCCGTCGCCGCGGTGTCGCGCACGAAGTCGGAAAAGTCCCGCGGCGGGCGACCCAGGGCACGCTGCACACCGTCAGTCAGATAGGCGCGGCCACCCATGACCTCGCCGAACACGTAGCTCAGCAACCACCTGAACTCCTCCGGCACGTTCTCCTCGATCATGACGGCTTCGTACTCCTCCACCGACACCGGCACGTAGCGGATGTCCCGCCCGGTGGCCGCCGCGATCTCGCCGACCGCCTCGGGGAAGGTCAGTAACCGGGGGCCGGTCAGCTCGTAGAGCTCGCCGATGTGCCGGTCGTCGGTCAGCGCCGCGACGACGACAGCGGCGATGTCGTCGGCGTCGACGAACGGGTCGAGCTGGTCCCGGGCCGGCAACACGACCTCGCCCGCCTGGATCGGCTCGAGTATGTAGTTCTCGCTGAAGTTCTGCATGAAGAAGGCACAGCGCACGACGGTCACGTCGGCGTCCATTTCCTGCACGGCACGCTCGGCGCGCTGGGCCTCCTTCTCGCCCCGGCCGGAGAGCAACACCAGCCGGCGCGCCCCGTGCCCGATGGCGCTCTCCGCGAACGAGCGGACATTGGCAACTGCGCCCGGTATCGCAAGATCCGGGAAATAGCTGATGTGCACGGAGCCGACGCCTTGGAGCGCTGGTCCCCATGTCGACGGGTCCTCCCAGTCGAAGGGCGGGTCACTCGACGGGGTGCCGATGCGGATCGGTACACCCCGCTCCCTGAGGCGCTGCGAGATGCGGCGACCCGTCTTGCCGGTGCCACCCGTGATCAACGTCTGCTTCTCGTGTCGGTTGTGCGTCATCGCGGCTCCTTCCGGTCTGCGTTCTCCCGCTCGTGCAATCGTCCGAGCGCCTCGACGAATTCGAGCCAGCCGACAAACGGCTCCTCGGCACCTTTCGGGCTGCGGAGGCGTCCTTGAATCGGCTGTCGATCGAGGTGCACGTCGAGCTGCACGCTCAGCACGCCCTCGTCGTCGGTCGCGGGTCCGTCAGCCATCGAGTCGAACGTACGCCCGCGCCTCGACCCTGGCGTCAGGGAACTCCCTGATTTCGCTCCCTGAAGTCGGACGGGCAGCCTGTCGGGAGGTGCACGCGGCGGCGGATCGAGGTGGACGCGCCCGAGCACCCGAGAGAGTCACTAGGTTGACCCGGGGGCTCCGGCAGGAAGTGACGCACGGTGGCGAATGCGGCGGTGCTCCTCGAGCGTAAGGACGAGCTCGCGCGGCTGGAAGCGCTTCTCGGCGAGGTCCATCGAGGCGATGGCCGGGTGGTGCTCGTCGAGGGCCCCGCCGGAATCGAAAAGACCAGCCTGCTTCGCGCCGCGTTCGACATGGCCGCGGACATGGGCTTCATCGGTCTTCATGCCCGTGCGAGCGAACTCGAGCGCGACTTTGCGTACGGCTGCGTGCGGCAGCTGCTCGAGCCCTTCATTGCGAGAGCTTCTGATGCCGAACGTCGCCGCTTCTTTGCGGGCGCCGCAGCCCTTTCGCAAGCGCTGTTCGTGCCGACCAGCGGCCCGAACATCTCACCATCGGCCGATGGCTCGTTCTCGATGCTCCACGGGCTGTACTGGCTGCTGAACAACCTTGCCGACCAGGCGCCCGTCGCCCTTTCTGTCGACGACCTTCACTGGGCGGACGCGGAATCGCTGCGATTCGTCAATCACCTGGCCCCGCGTCTGGATGGCATCCCCCTCGCCGTGATCGCCTCCGTGCGCACCGGTGAGCAAGCTCTCGCCGGGCTTGACCGATTGGCTGGCGATCCCGACACCATGGTGTTACGCCCCGGACCACTCAGCACCGACGGGACGGCAGCGCTCTGTGAGCACCGGCTCGATTCCGGGGTGACGGATGACTTTGCCCTCGCATGTCGCGAGGCGACCGGCGGCAACCCGTTCTTCCTCGACGCGCTCTTGCGTGCAGTCAGAGAGGAGAAGATGGCTACGGACGCGAGCGGGGCCGCTCGGGTGCGACGTATGGGACCAGCAGCGGTTGCCCACGGTGTGCTGCTCCGACTGTCGGGCACCCCGGCGGCGACTGGCGCTCTCGTTCGGGCAGTTGCCGTGCTCGGCGACGGGGCCGCACTCGGCGAAGCGGCCGCTCTGGCAGAGGTCGATCGACAACAAGCAGCGACTGCCGCCGACCTTCTGGCCGCGCTGGGACTCCTGTCGCCCGGAGGAGCCCTGGAATTCGTGCACCCCATCGTGCGCGAAGCCGTCTACGCCGACATGGGCTCGCACGAACGCTCCGCAGCTCACGCCCGAGCTGCCGAAGTCCTCGCCGCGACCGACGCGTCCGAGGAACGCATCGCCGCCCAGGTCGCCGAGGCCGAACCCGCCGGCGACGCAGAGCGCGTCGAGCTTTTGCGACGCGTCGCCGGGCACGCCCTTGCGAAGGGCGCTCCCGACGCGGCCGTTGCGTGGCTCCGACGAGCGCTGGCGGAACCGCCTCCTTCGGGCGCGCGTGCGGCGGTGCTCCTCGAGCTCGGCTCGGCCGAGTTCCGTCTCGGCGCGCCGCAGTCGGTGGACCACCTCAGGGCAGCGGTGGAGCAGATCCGGGAGCCGGAGCTGCTCACGGCATCGACGCTCCAGCTCGCGAACGCGCTTGTCATGTCGGGAGACATCGACGGCGCAATCGGTGCGATCGAGGCGGCGATCGACCTTGTGGAACCGCACGACAGGGAGCGGGCTCTCCTGCTCGAGGCGGAGCTCGCTGCCAATGCCACGCTGGGCAGGCCCGAGGCCCGCGTTGCGGCGGCGAGCAGGCTGGAGCGGCACGCCGACCTCGAGGGAGGGACACCTGGCGAGCGTGTGGTGCTGGCGAGTCTTGCGTTCGAGCGCGCGAGGGCCAGCGAGTCCGCTAGCGAAGCGGTGGTGTACATCGAACGAGCGCTCTTGGGCGGCCGGCTCGCTCTTGAACACGAGTCGGACGTCGTCGGTACTTTCTATACGCTCGTGAGGGGGTTGCTTGCGACGGACGCGCTGGACCTCGCCCAGTCGTGCCTGGAACAGGCACTAGCTGACGCACAGCGCCGAGCATCGATTCCCCCTCAGGGGTATCTAGTCGCCCATCGGGGATGGGTCTCCTTCCGGCGGGGTGCCGTGGCGCAAGCGGAGGCCGACGCGCGAACGGCCTTCGAGTTGTTCACCGCTCACGGCATGCAGCAAGGTGTGAGGAGGTTCGCCCTGGCCCCCCTTATCGAGGCGTTGATCGAGGGGGGCGAGGTCGAAGCCGCCGAGCGGGCGCTCAGCGACAGCGGCCTCGGCGAGGGCATCCCGCCCGGAATGCCCAACAACGACCTGCTCAAAGCGCGTGGCCTACTACGCGTCGCCCAGGGCTTCACTGACCAGGGAGTAGCCGACCTGATCGAGTTCGGCCGCCGGGACGAGCTCTTCGGAGACGCCAACCCGATCGCCTCGCGGTGGCGCTCACAAGCTTCGCTCGCGCTCGCCGCTGCGGGAGACGGCGAACGGGCGCACAGCATGGCTTCTGATGATCTCGAGCGCGCCACGCGCTGGGGTGCAGCGAGCGGGATCGGCATAGCGCTGCGCGCGATCGCATTGGTCGAAGACGGCACGAGATCTGTGGATCGCCTGCGAGAAGCTGTTGACATGCTGGAGGATTCGCCGGCACGTCTCGAACATGCTCGCGCGTTCACCGATCTGGGCGCCGCATTGCGCCGTGTCAACCGTCGTACCGAGGCGCGGAGCGTGCTCCAGGACGGGCTCGATCTTTCCGTGCGCTGCGGCGCGCGTGCACTCGCCGCGCGCGCGCGGACGGAGCTGCGCGCCGCCGGGGGACGTTCGAGCGACCCGGCGGGCACCGGCTTGGAACAACTGACCGCCTCCGAGCGCCGCGTCGCCGAGCTGGCAGCCGAAGGCCACAGCAACCCCGAGATCGCCCAATCGCTGTTCGTGACGCGAAAGACCGTTGAGACCCACCTCGGCAGCGTTTACCGCAAGCTCGCCATCTCGCGCCGCGGTCAGCTCCACCGAGCGCTGGCCGAAGCCTCGTAGGCGATCGGCGGCCACCCGCCGGAGGCGTCCCCGCATCGAGGATCAGGGACCGATTTCGGGGAGTTCCCCGACGCCGTCGCCGCGACGTCCACGTACCGTCGGCATCAGAGTCACGAAACCGCGGAGGCCAGCATGAGTCACGAGAAGATAACGACCATGCAAACAATCAGCCCGCAAGAAGCCGCCCGACCGGAGACCGGCGATCGACACGGCCCGGCCGATTCAGTGGCGACACGGTCGAAGGTCCTTCAGTGGGAGTCGGTGGCCTGGGTCGTCGTCGGTGCGGCGTGGATCGTCTCGGCGTGGCCCGGTCGTCTCGTCGATTGGGACGGCGTGCCCATGGCCGCGTTGACAGGACTGGGCGTCGTCGATGCCTACGCGCAGAGCGGCCTGTGGCTCGAGCTCTCGACCAACGATCTCGAGGCAGCCACCGAGCGACTGGGTGCCGCCGGCATCCATCCACGGGACGAGATCGAGCCGATCATTCCCGGTGGGCGAACCCACTGGGTCAGGAATCCGGCCGGGATCGTGCATCTTCTTGCTGCCGTCGAGTCCGAAGAGGCCTAACGCGTCGAACGCCATCACCCGGGAGGAAGCACCATGCGACCCATCGTCAACTCCACGTTTGTCAGCCTCGACGGCGTGATCAACCACATGGAGGCCTGGCACTTCGACTACGTCGACGACGAGTTGGGCGCCATCGCCCGCGACCAGCTGTTCACCAGCGACGCCATGCTCATGGGGCGCGCGACGTACGAAAGCTACGCCGGGGTCTGGCCGAGCCGGAGCGACGAGTACGCCGACCGGATCAACACCATCCCCAAGTACGTGGTCTCGACGACGTTGACCGCGCCGGAGTGGGAGAACACGACCGTCATCAGCGGAGACATGGTCGACGAGGCCCGCGCCCTGAAGGCACGTGACGGCCAAGGCATCCTGATGCACGGCTACGGCCCGGTCGCCAAGACGCTGCTGCGCGAGGGGCTGCTGGACGAGCTCCATCTGTGGGTCCACCCTGCGTTCGCTGGTGTCGGCGAGGGCGACGACCTGCTCCTCGAGCCCGGCCTCAAGACGACGCTGCAGCTGACGGGCACCCAGACCCTGCAGTCCGGAATCGTGCTCCTCTCGTACCGGACGCAGGCCACGTGAGGAGACCGCCCGAAGGCGTGCCATGGGCAAGCTGATCTATTCGGTGATCGCGTCCCTCGACGGCTACATCGCGGACGAGGACGGCAACTTCGACTGGGCCGAGCCAGACGAGGAGGTGCACGCCTTCATCAACGACCTCGAACGGCCGGTCGGCACCTACCTCTAGGGCGCCGGATGTACGAGGTGACGGCGTCCGCCTGGCGCTCGAACTCCACGACGTTCGCCGGTTCGACAGCGGCGTCGTGTACCTCGACTACCGCACCAGGGCCTGAGGTCTCCGGAGCCACCTTGTGACAGCGGTCACAAACGGAAGATGCACGACTGCGATGACCTTGTCCCGGGTACGCGGTCGTAGACGAGAAGCCGCATCCCCAGCGGCCGCTCGAAGGAGGACGGCATTGGATTCGCGTCTCGCCCTCGCCATCGAGGCCTCCGGCCTGAGGAAGTCGTTCGGGTCGACGAAGGCCGTCTGCGGCGTCGACCTCACCGTGCGCACCGGGACCGTCTACGGATTCCTCGGGCCCAACGGCGCCGGCAAGACCACCACGATCAAGATGCTCGCCACGCTCCTCGAGCCCGACGAGGGCACGGCGTGCGTGCTCGGCCACGACGTCGTGCGCGAGGCCGACGCGGTGCGCCAGCGCGTCAGCATGACCGGGCAGTACGCGTCCGTCGACGAACAGCTCACCGGCCGGGAGAATCTGGTGCTGCTCGGACGCCTGCTCGGGTACAAGAGCGCAGAGGCCAAGTCTCGGGCCGACGAGCTGCTCGCGGCCTTCGACCTCACGGAGGCGGGTGGCCGGCAGGTCGAGACCTACTCCGGCGGTATGCGGCGCAAGCTCGACGTCGCCGGCAGCATCGTCGCCACCCCCGACCTGATGTTCCTCGACGAGCCGACGACCGGTCTCGACCCGCGCAGTCGCACGCAAGTGTGGGACATCGTGCGCACGCTCGTGCGGCAGGGCACGACGGTGCTGCTCACGACGCAGTACCTCGACGAGGCCGATCAGCTCGCGGACCGCATCGCCGTCGTCGACCACGGCACGGTCATCGCCGAGGGCACCAGCGGCGAGCTGAAGGCCTCGGTCGGTGCGGGCGCGCTGCACGTGCGCGTGCGCGACGCGGAACAGCGCGAAGAGGGTCAGCAGCTCCTGTCGCGGACGCTGGGCGTTCCGGTGCACTGTGACTCCGACCCGGTGTCGCTGACGGCGTCGGTCTCAGACCCGGAGCGGGTCGCACGGGCCCTCACGGAGCTGTCTCGCGCCGACGTGGGCGTGGCCGAGTTCGCGCTCGGCCAGCCGAGTCTGGACGAGGTGTTCTTCGCCCTGACCGGCCGGCCGGCCGAAGGCAGCGAGACGGATGAGGACGCGGCCAAGGACGATGAGGAGGACGCGGCATGACTGGCACGATGCAAGCGGCGCTCTCGACGCGCACCCGGCCCGACGCGCCGGGGCCGCTCTCGGCGTCGCTCACTTTCGGGTGGCGGGCGCTGCTGAAGGTCAAGCACGTTCCCCAGCAGCTCCTCGACGTCACCGCGTTCCCGATCATGTTCACGCTGCTCTTCACGTACCTCTTCGGCGGCGCGCTGGAGGGGTCGACGAGCGCGTATGCGCAGTTCGCCATCCCGGGCATCCTCGTGCAGACGGTGGCGTTCATCACCATGTACACGGGCGTGGCGTTGAACACCGACATCTCGAAGGGGGTCTTCGACCGCTTTCGGTCGCTGCCCATCTGGCGCACCTCCGTGCTTGCGGGCGCGCTCTTCGCCGATCTCGTGCGGTACGCGTTTGCGGCGATGGTCGTGTTCGTGCTCGGCGTCGCCCTGGGCTTCCGTCCCGACGGCGGTGTGGTCGGTGTGCTACTGGCCTTCCTGCTCATGCTGGTCTTCGCCTTGAGCCTGACGACGATCTGGACGATCTTCGGCTTGACGCTGCGCACGCCGGAGTCGGTCATGCAGACCAGCATCATGATCCTGTTCCCCTTGGTGTTCACGACGAACATCTGGGTGTCGGAGAGCACGATGCCGGGCTGGCTCCAGGCAGTGGTCAAGGTCAACCCGGTCACCAGAGTGGTGATCGCGGTTCGCGATCTGATGGGAGGGTCGGCGTCGGCCGGCGACATCGGATGGGCGTTCCTGGCGTGCGCCGCCATCTTCGTGATCTTCACGCCGATCACGATGCGTCTCTACAACCGGAAGCTCCGGACGTAGCTCGGCTGCAGCATCGCGTGGGCGAGGTGATAGATCCCAAAGACGTTCGTCAGACTGCGCTTCCCCCGCTTCTCCGGACAGGGTTGGTGTGTGATCGATCTCGCGATGATGCTCGTCGGCGGGTCTGGGAGTGCTGGCCCCTCGACTCAGCCGCAAGGCTCAACCCGGTCCTTCTTCGTATTACGACAATGGCGTGTGGAGATCCGCCGATCCGCGAGACGGCACCGCATCCTCGACGAGGTCATCGCCCACGCGATCGAGCACGTCTCGTGGTCGTCGACCTGGAGCCCGAGGCTGATCCGCCCCGGGTGCTGGCCATCGGTCCGGTCCCGGCGGGAATCTGCTCGAGATCATCTGGCTCGAATTCACCGAGCGAGCACCCGTTGTGATCCATGCGATGCCGCTGCGATCAAGGTTCTACGACCTGCTCCCGGGCCGGGAGGGCGAATCATGAGCAAGCCGAAGACCTATCGGACGCCCGGCGGCCGAAGGCTCACGGACGCGGACCTCGACGCGATCGCCGAGGAGGTCGAGCACAAGGACTACGACGTCGAGGAGCTCAAGACCCGACGGCGACGGCCGCTGATCGGATCTGCCCCGGCCGAGGTCGTTCCCGTGCGCCTCGAGCCAGAGCTCAACCGCGCCGTCGACGAGCACGCCGAGGCGGAGCATCTCTCGGCGAGTGAGGTCATCCGTCGGGCGCTGCG
>JBOGFL010000027.1:0-3595 GCA_050743285.1 Acidimicrobiia bacterium | reverse complement strand
TCGTCTACGTGACCACGCTGGCCCGCGGGATCGACCGGGGCGGCGTGATGGCCCGGCTTGCGGCTGAGGGCGTGGCGAGCAAGCCGTACCTGCCCTCGATCCACCTGCAGCCGTACTACCGCGAGCGCTTCGGCTACCGGGAGGGAATGCTTCCGGTCTCCGAGGCCGCCAGCTCGCGGACCCTCGCGCTCCCATTCCACTCGCGCTTGCCCGCCGAGGACCAGGAGCGGGTCGTCGACGCGCTCTCGCGCGCGCTGAGCTGACCGCGGCGGCCGCTCGGGACCGCGGCGACAGCGCCGCAAGTCGGCACGCTTTCGACCCACATGCGTCTCCCACCCCTGCGCGTTTCGGCGATAGGCTCGAGCCATCGGGTCGGGGAGGTGGGTCTCCCTTTTCTCGTGCGAGAAGAGATGGCGGACGCCGGGCGCTGACCGCTGCCGGCCTTGCGATAATCACCGCATGGCGGACGTCGCGCCCCGCATGGTCTTTCTCGGCTTCGGAAAGTACGCACGCGCGGACAAGATCTACGCGCTCGAGCCGATCCGCGGCTCGGACCGGGGCGGGGGCAAGCGCACCATGGTCTGGGTGGACGGGATCGCCGAGCCGATCGTCGCCTCCCGCACCGAGCGGACGATTCTGCACGAGATGGGGCAGGACGCCGCCGTCGGCTCGCGGCTCCTGGACGATGCGCTTGCTTTCGCCGAGCGCATCGCCGAAGACGCGGACAAGGGCCGCGTCGACCTGGGCGATCTCGGGCGCCGCGCGCGCAAGCTGCTGGAGGCGAGCGCGAAGCCGGCCGAGGCCGAACAGCTCTTTTGACCGCTCTCACGCGCGACTTCTTCGCGCGGAGCGTCCACGAGGTCGCCCCGGCGCTGATCGGCAGCACGTTGCTGGTCGACGGCGTCGGCGGCCGCATCGTCGAGGTGGAGGCCTACGCGCCGGACGACCCGGCGAGTCACGGCTTCCGCGGCCCGACGGCTCGGAACCGGGCCATGTTCGGCCCGGCGGGGCACGCGTACGTCTACCGCTCCTACGGCGTGCACTGGTGCCTGAATCTCGTCTGCGCCGGTGAGGGCGTCGCAGAGGCGGTGCTAGTGCGTGCGCTCGAGCCGACGCACGGCCTCGCCCGGATGCGCGCCCGGCGTGGGCTCGAGTCGAACCGCCTCCTCTGCGCGGGCCCGGGCCGCCTCTGTGAGGCCCTCAGCGTGACCGGTCGTCACGACGGCCTGCCCCTCGACCGCCCGCCCTTCAAGCTGCAGGCGACCGAGGACGCGCCGGAAGTCGCGACAGGGAGCCGCGTGGGGATCACGCGCGCGGCCGAGCTCCCGTGGCGCTACGGGCTCGCCGGCTCACGGTTTCTCAGTCGCCCGGTGTAAGGAACTCGTTTCGAAATGACGCTTCGTCGCCGGGGTGTGCTGGGCGCGTGCGAGGCAAGGACGCAGGGCGCGTTCGTAGCCGGAGGCTACGGCGCAACCGCGGACGCCGCCTCGCGCCGTCCGGTGCGGCCCGGCGGCTCAAGGCCTCGTTTTGAAACGGGTTCGTAAAAGCTAGGTGGTCGCGCCTTTGGACTCCCAGTACCGGTTCAGCGAGCCCTGGACCTTCCACCACCAGATGAACGGCCCGACGATGATGATGAAGCCCGGGATCCACCACAGGCCTGTCCACCTGCTCACCGGCGGCTCCTGCCCGTCCTGCTGGTGCATCTTCCCGATCTCGGACGCGATCAAGAACGGGCTCACGAACCCGATCACGATGTAGATGATCACCCCGACCCAGCCGCCGACGCCCTTGTCCGAGTGGCGCTTGACCTCCTCCTGGGTGTTCCACACCCACCAGAGGCCGTACAGGCCGAACGTGACGATGTAGATCAGGATTCCGAAGATGAGCCCTCTCGGCTGCCCGAGCGGGCCGGTGTTTCCACTGGCGGTGGCCGGGACGGCGGTGCCGGACACTTCCATCGACTGACCTCCTGGGCTCCTGGGTGACGGCCCGACTCTTGCAGCGGCCGACCCCGGCGTCAACCGCGCGAGACGACCAGGCGAACGGTCATGTTCGGCGTCGCGGCAAGCCCGGCCCGCGGAGACTGCGCGACGACGGTGCCCGGGCGACCGACGTCCACGTACGAGTGCACCAGGCCCGCGAGTCGCCGGTTCGCAAGACGCTTGCGCGCCCGTTCGAGGGCCAGGCCGACGACGTTCGGAACCCTGCCGTTGCTGGCGCGGGGAACGAAGATCCGCACCCTGCTCCAGGAGGAGAGCGTCCCGGAATTGGGCTTCTGGTCGACGACGCGCCCGAGCTTCTCTCCCGGCCTCGCACGCCGCCAGACGACGTCGGCGGTCAGGGGCATCGAGTAGAGCCGCGACCGAGCTTCGCCGAGCCGCGAGCCGATCACATTCGGGACGTCGACCTCGTTCGGCTTGCACGTCGCCTCGGCGTCCGGTCCGGAGCCGACGAAGTAGAGGATCTGGCGCGCGCCGCGGCAGTTGCCGTTGTCCAGGAGGATCTTGTTGTTGCGGTTGACGACCTGGAGCGGCACGACCGACTCGTACGACGGGTACGGGAAGCTCTCGGGTGGCTCGTCGAGATGTGCGAGCGCGCGCTTGGTAAACGCGCGCCAGATCAGCGCCGGGAACGTGCCGCCCGCAACCGGGTCGCCCTCGAACTCGGTCTCCATCGGCTGCAGCCTGTCGGCGTACCCGACCCAGACTGCGACCGCCAGCTGCGGCGTGTACCCGACGAACCAGGCGTCGCCGTGGTTCTCCGTCGTTCCCGTCTTCCCGGCAACGGGCCGATCGTCGAGGGCGGCGCGCCGGCCGGTTCCCTCGGTCACGACGCGCTGGAGGATCGACGTGACGAGGGCGGCGTCGTTGGCGTCCACGACCTCCTTGGCGACCGCGTCGTTGGAGTCGGCCCTGCGCCCGTCCTCCACTCGCAGGACGGCGCGCGGAACGTTGCCGAGCACGGATCCGTCCACGCGCTCACCCCCGTTTGCGAGGCTGGCGAAGGCGCGGGCCATCTCGAGCGGGCTGACGGCCTCGACCCCGAGGCCGATGGCGAAGTAGTCGTCCAGCGGCCGCGTCACCCCCAGGCGACGCGCGACGTTCGCGATGTTCTTCGGCCCCACCTGCGCCGTCAGCTGGGCGTAGACCGAGTTGTCGGAATGGATCGTCGCCTCCTGCAGGTCGATGGGACCGAGGTACGAGCCCTCGTAGTTGTGAACCGACCAGAGCTTGTCTCCCAGGTTGATCACGGTCGGCTCGGATGTGAACACGGTCTGCGGCGAGATTCCCTCCTCGACCGCGGTGGTGAGCACGAACGGCTTGAACGCCGACCCGGTCTGCCGCTGGCCCTGGACGGCGAGGTTGAACTGGCTCTTGCGGAAGCTGTCGCCCCCGTACATCGCCAGCACCCGGCCGTCGCGCGGGTCGATCGCGACGAGCGCGGCCTTCGGCCCCTTCGAGCCGGGTAGCCACTTGGAGATCGACTCGCGCGCGATCTTCTGCAGCTCGAGGTCGATGGAGGTGTAGATCTTCAGGCCGCCGCCGAAGACCTTGCCCGAGCCGTAGTAGGGGATGAGCTGCTGCTTCACGTACTC
>JBOGFL010000026.1:0-1947 GCA_050743285.1 Acidimicrobiia bacterium | reverse complement strand
GTCGATCGCGGCCGACTTCGCGCCGGGCGCGGATCCCCGCCCGGTGGTCGATGCGCTCGTGGCGGTGCACGGCTCGGGCCCGCTCATTCCCGGAGAGACGATCTCGTGGCAGCCGTAGCCAGGTTGCGGTCGGTGCCCGAACCGGGCGCCGCCGTGGTGGTCGTGGTCGGCGGCCCGTACAGTGGCGCCGTGCGTTGCCCGTACTGCCGGGCGTCCGACGACAAGGTCGTCGATTCGCGGGCCGCCGACGACGGCGGCGCGATCCGACGCCGCCGCGAGTGCCTCGCCTGTGGTCGCCGCTACACCACCTACGAGCGGGTCGAGGAGCTCGGTCTGGTCGTGCGGAAGCGGTCGGGCGAGACCGAGCCGTTCGACCGGTCCAAGCTCGCGGCGGGGATCAGTGCCGCCGTCACCGGGCGCCCGATCGACGCCGCCGCCGTCGACGCGCTGGCGGCCGAGATCGAGGAGGAGTTGCGCTCGGATGGCCCCGAGCTCGAGAGCGACCGGATCGGCCTGTCCGTGCTCGAGCGGCTCCGGGTCCTCGACGAGGTTGCGTACATGCGCTTCGCCTCGGTGTACAAAGACTTCGAGGACGCGCGGGACTTCCAACGGGAGATGCGCCTGTTGAAGAAGGAGCCGAAGGCCGCCGGCTAGATAGGCGGAAAGAATCCCTTGCGGGAACTACACCCGTGTAATATGCTCTATCTCGCGCTGCTGCGCGGATCGACCCCAATATCTTGGGGTCGGGGTCACCAGGGTTGGGGTCTCCACCGCTCGGGGAGCGAGCACGTGTGAGGGCTGGAAATCTTCGCCACCGAAGGGGGCAATCTCATGGCAATGGCGCCGGAACAGATCGGCATCGGCATCCGCCGGCACTTCACCCGAGCCGGAGACAATCCCTACGACACGGTCGAGTGGGAGCGGCGGGAGGCCCGGATCCCCAACTACAAGGACGGCGGCGACGCCTTCTTCCAGCCTGACGTCGAGTTCCCCGTCACCTGGTCGCAGAACGCCACCAACATCGTCGCCCAGAAGTACTTCCGGGGGACGCTCGGCACCCCCGAGCGCGAGGAGTCCCTGAAACAGGTCATCGACCGGGTCGCCGACACGATCTCGGCCTGGGGCTTCACTGATGGCTACTTCGTCGACGAGCAGGAGGCCGCCGCCTTCCGCAACGAGTTGAAGTACCTCCTCGTCCACCAGCGCGCCGCCTTCAACTCGCCGGTCTGGTTCAACATCGGCGTGCCGGACGTCCCGCAGCAGGCGAGCGCATGCCAGCCGTACAACGCTCCGGTCGCCACGCCGAAGGGCCTGGTGCCGATCGGTCGGCTGGTCGAGAACACGGCGGTCGGGAAGAAGGTCTTCGACGCACACGGCCTCACCAAGATCGTGGCGGTGAAAGCGAACGGCACCAAAGAGGTGCTGCGCATCCACACCAAGGCGGGCATCAGCCTCGACGTCACCCCCGACCACCTCGTGTGGCGTGCGACCTGCGACCCGCGCCGCTTCGTCAAGGCGGGCACGCTCCGCCCCGGTGACGAGCTCGAGTGGTACGGCGTCGAGGAGTTCGGCTCGTCACTCACCCCGACCGGCCGGGTCGTGCGCGAGCCGATCGAGAGCATCGAGTCGCTCGGCGAGATGGACGTCTTCGACATCCAGACCGAGAGCGGGGAGTACCTCAGCAACCACATCCGGGTGCACAACTGTTTCATCCTCGCAGTCGACGACACGATGGACTCGATCCTCAACTGGTACCGCGAGGAAGGAATCATCTTCAAAGGCGGGTCGGGCTCGGGCATCAACGTGTCCGGCATCCGTTCGTCCAATGAGCAGCTGAAGGGCGGCGGGACGGCCAGCGGTCCGGTGAGCTTCATGCGCGGCGCCGACGCGTCGGCGGGCACAATCAAGTCGGGCGGCAAGACGAGGCGCGCCGCCAAGATGGTGATC
>JBOGFL010000025.1:0-2332 GCA_050743285.1 Acidimicrobiia bacterium | reverse complement strand
CTCCAGACCTCACCGTCTTCCTCGAGGAATCCTTCGGCCGCCGCGAGCGTGCGGAACCGCGCCAGCATGAAGTCGGACACCGTCGCGCCGGGTACCGGCAGCGCGGCGCGGAAATGCACCGTGAGGTCGACGGTAGGGACGAAGATCGTTTCGTCGACCCGGCCGAGTACCGGCGGGACCCAGGCATCGGTGATCGCGGCGACGGCGGGCGCGTCGACAACCGACGGATCCGCGAAACGGATCCAGCCGCCGCCGACCGCCTCGTCGCGGCGCGGCCCGTCCCACGGCGGCTCGCCTATTGCCCACCGGATGTCCCAGCGGCTCGCGATCGGCGGCGCCTCGGGCGGAATATCCCGGCTCCCGAGCGCCTCGGGCGGGGGAACGTCAGGCATGAGCAGATCGCAGAACTCGGGTCCGGGACGCGGTCGCGAGAAGGCGCCGACCGCCAAGGCCACCAGCTTGCCGCGCTGCGTCATACGTGCCGAGCACGACGTGAGCGACCGTCCGGCCCGTTCAACCGCGGTCGCGATATCGACCGCGTCCTCGTCCGGCGACGTCGTGTAGTGGATCGTGAGCGAACGCGGTGCACGCTCCGAGTCGCCGACGGTGTCGGTCATCGCCCGCAGGATGATGGCGGCGAGGTAACCGCCATTGGGTCCACGCGCGACCCACCAGTCGCGATGCAGCGCGGCCCGATACTCGCCCGGACCGGCCGGCTCGACTGCCGTCTGGTCGTCGAACGCGCTCACGGCCTGTCAAGCTACCGACAGTGACCGCGCCGCTTCGACTGCAAGCCGACGACGGTGACGACCTCGAGGCCGAACTGACAAGCGCTGACGGGCCGCCACGCGCGGGAGTGGTGCTCTGCCCCGCATCCCCAGTTCGGCGGGACGATGCGCTCCGTCGAACTCGCGCTCGCCTTCGTCGACCGCCTCACCAACGCCGTCTGACTCTTGGCGCGCGCAGGCGATAAGCCTCCCGGCGCGACGCCAAAAACGGCTAGTCGTCGGCGGCCCAGGGGTCGGGGCCGGGGTCGCCGCCGGAGGCGGCCACTGCGACCCGGGTGAGGTAGTGCGACCAGCCCTTACCGTGGCCCGCGGCCGCCGACTCGTCGGGCAGGCCGGTGTGGCGGACCAGCACCCGGGTGCCGTCGCCGTCGGGCTCGAGCGTGATCTCGACGTGGCTCGAGCCGGGTGGGACCCCTTCGTTGCCCTCCCAGCCCCACGTGAACGCGATCCGACCCGGCGGCTCGACCGCTACGAACTCACCGCTCGCGACGTCGCGTCCGGTGATGTTCAGTCGCATGTGTCCGCCGGGGCGGGGATCGACGTCCGCCTCGACCGCTTGCCAGCGCGTCAGCAAATCGGGATCGATGAAGTACTCGAACACCACTTCCGGCGGCGGCGCCACGTAGACCTCACGTTCGACCGCGATCTGCGCCTCAGGTACGGCCACGACCATTTCCTTTCCGCCGCCGGGCGTCCCGCACCCGCCGGCGCTGATCGAACTCGACCGCGCCCTTCAACCGGGCGAGGCGATCGTCCCAGAAGCTCTCGAGAAACTTCCTCACGTCCGCCAACGCCTCCGGTTGGGCCCGGTAGAGGCGACGGGTACCGTCCCGGCGGACCGCGACGAGGCCAGCGTCTGCGAGCACGCGCAGGTGTTGCGAGATGGCCGGGCGACTGACGTCGAAATGCGCCGCGATGTCCCCCGCGCTGCGCTCGTCGTCTCGGACCAGGCGCAGGATCGCCCGACGGTTGGGCTCCGCGATCGCGCGCAGGGCCGCATCGACACTCAACCAGCCCTATGTAAGTTGAGACTTACGGGCTTGTCAAGCTCCGGCGGTCCGGGTGCGGCGCGTGCGCGTTCGCGTCGGGCGCGGCGCCAGCCCGTGGCGGTTGAGGAAGTCGATCCGGCGGACGAGAACGGTTCGCCACTCCTCCAGATCCGATTCGTAATGAGCTCGATCGCCATCCTCGTAGGCGTGCTCGAGCTCATCGAAGGCGCCGGCCTCCGCGTCCAGCAGGGCGCGGTACCGGCGCAAGAATCCCTCGTCGACCAACCCGTTCGTCTCACCCATCGGCCCCTCCCGGGTCGGACGTGACGTGTCGCGCGGCAAGCTACCCCAGCGCCGCCCGCGCCTGCTCGACATCGAACCGGCCCTCGTAGAGCGCCTTACCGACGATCGCGCCCGCCAGGCCCCTCTCGTCGGCGCGCAGCGCGGCCAAACGCTCGAGGTCGGCGAGCTCCCCGACGCCGCCGCTGGCGATCAGGGGAACGGTGGTCGCGCCGAGCACCGCACCCAGCAGCTCGAGGTCCGGCCCCTCCAGGG
>JBOGFL010000024.1:0-2136 GCA_050743285.1 Acidimicrobiia bacterium | reverse complement strand
GCGCTGGACCGCGGGGTCAGCCTCGCACGCCGGCTCCGCCGGACGCTCGACCCCACCGCGCTGCGCCGCCGGTGACGGTGCCGACCGGCAGACGCCGCCGTTGAGCCCCGCACCGGCGAAGGACGATGGATCCCGCGGTCGCTGCTCCGATGCGCTCGTTCATTGCGTCACCCTTCTTGTCAACCCGCTCGCAGTGTCGCCACGAAACCCTGCCGTTCGGCGTCGAAAGCGGCGACCGCGTCCCGGGTCGCCGAGATCAACGGGCTCGCGTTCACGACCACCGCCACGGGGCTGCTCTCAATCGCGTCGATGACTTGAGCATCGGAGCTGCAGACCCTCACGGTGTTGCCATCGGTGACCAGCCGGGTTCGATCGAGATCCTGATCGCACTCACTGAGATACGCGACCGCGGGCCGGATGCGCGCCAGCGAGAGTCCGGCCTCGAGAAGCCGCAGGATCAGTCGTACCGCGACGAGGTCACCGAAGCCGTATCCGGCGTCGGGCGCGATCAGCCCCGCGCATTCCCACGCATCGAGTTGGGGCCGGCTGGCACCGGTGAGACGAACGGCTTGCAGCGCCGTGAAGCGCACGCGGTCGGGCTCAGTTGTCGTCGCGGCGCCAGCGTTCCCGCCAGCGCTCGCCGAAGCGATCGAACATGCCCTTGAGCGCGCCCCCGCGCATCGAGCCCGTGATGCTGTCGAACCCGGCCCGCCCCATCTTGCGGACGTTGCGCTCGATGACCAGCAGGCACACGAGCATCACCAAGAAGCCGACGACCCCGAGCAGCAAGACCCGGGTGAACGTGAACACCAGCAGTGCGAGACCAGCCACGAAGCCGACGACCGCCCACTTGATGTTGCGCCACGCGTGGCGGTAGAGCGTGCTCTCGGAGATGTGGTCGGCGAGCGCCGGATCGCTCTCTTTGATCCGGGCCTCGATCTCCTCGAGGATTCGCTGCTCGTCCTCGGAAAGCGGCATCGTGCCCTGCAGGTCGGACCGGGCGGGTTACCCGGTGGGCTCCATTGTCGCGCACGCCCGGGAGGAGCCTCAACGCGGATGGGTGACCGGCAGGCCTGTGGCCGCGGCCCGGTATGCGCTGTCGACGAGGCGGTGCGCGGCGACTGCGAGCGCGGCATCGGGGTGACCGCGGGCGGCTGACCCGTCGCGAACGAGCGCGGCCAGGAAAGCGCGTGCCGGTTCGGCGTACTGCGCGACTCCTGCGGCCCACGCCGACGGGAGATCGACCGACAGGAGCCAGTCGGGCACGGTCGCGGCGACGAGCTCGTGACTCGTGGAGGTCTCGATGTGCAGCGGGCCGAGGTTGTCATCGTCGGTCCAGAGCAGCGCGTCTTCGCAGAACACCTCGAGTCGACGGGTCGAGGGCCGGCTCAACACCTGGTGCCAGACACTGACGAGCGTGGCAACTGCGCCGTCCGGGAACGAAAGGGTCACCGTGGCGGTGTCGTCGATGCCCGGGTACCCGAACCGCGTCGCGACGCGGGCGGTCACCTCCTCCGGTTCACCGAGCAGCCATCGCAGCACGTCGAGGTCGTGGATCGAATGCTCGAGCAACGTGCCGCCGCCCGCCCGCGCCGCATCGGCCCGCCAGCCCGAGGCGTACTGGCCCTGGACGGGAAAGTACTGGTCGTCCCGGAAGACCGCGGCAAGCGGCCGCCCGTAGCGACCCGACTGGATCGCGGTCACCGTCGCGTTGAACACCGGCGCGTGCCGCAGCACCAGGCCGACCTGGTGCGGCACCCGTTGAAGGTCGACGGCTACCGACGCGGCCGACTCGAGCGTGGGCGCGAGCGGCTTCTCGCAGTACACCGCCCGACCCTGTGCCGCGGCCGCCTCGACGGCCTCGGCGTGGGCGGCCGTCCACGTGCATACCCATACCGCGTCGACCGCGTCGACCAGTGCGTCGAGCCCGGGGGCGACGCACGCGTCGTGGTGCCCGGCGAGCACGACCGCCCGCCCCCGCTCGGTGTCGAAGGCTGCGGTGACGCGGGCATCGACGGTGCCGGTCTTCGCGAGGCATCGGAGCGCATACGAATGAACCTGCCCGATGAAGCCGCAGCCGACGATGCCGACCCGGATCACGGCTTACGCCCGCGCGTCACCGCGTCGTCACCGAAG
>JBOGFL010000023.1:0-1671 GCA_050743285.1 Acidimicrobiia bacterium | reverse complement strand
GCTCGAAGTCGGTGAAGGACTGGGCGAGGAGTGAATCGATGGCCTCCGACAGGTAACGCTCGCCGTTCCTGACGGGCAGGCCGATGGCGACACGCGGCGACCGGTGGCTCACGACCGAACCTCGGCGTGTGGTGCTACGCACACGGTCTCCTGGCAGTCGCGGCCGCGCCGCATCGGGCTCGATCGTACGCCCCAAGCGTCCGCGCAGGGCGTGCCACAGGCCCAGAGCTCGGAACCGGAGCCTCTCCCACTTCCGGTCCTGGAACAGCACCGTCGCCACGCTGAGCTTGACCTGTCGGATCGCCCAGCCGAGAAGCAGCCATCCCGATCGACGGTCGAGCGCGACCCGCAGGTGGTTGCGCGTCTGGTAGTAGCCCCGCCATGGCGCGCTCGACCCGTCGCGGGTGCCGGCTCCGAGGTGCCCGCGGGTCATGAGGTCCTCTTCGAGCACTGCCACGGTGAGGCCCGTCTCCCGAATCCGCATGGTGTATTCGTAGTCCTCGAACATGATGAACAGATCTGCGCGCGGAAGCCCGGCTCGTTCCACCGCCCGGCGTGCGATCAAGCTGCCATCGACGTGCGAGAAATCCGCCGCACGGACGCGGTACCCAAAGTTGGAGTTTGGTAGTGGATCCAGCTTGGCGTTCGGGAGCTGCTGGATAGCGCCACGCCGGATGCGCCCTCCCTTCCACGCGAGGACTCCGACCTCGACGTGTTGGAGCTCGGCGGCTGCACCCAACAGGGTCTCGAGTGCGTCCGGCGCCGGACAGCTGTCGTCGTCCATTGTCCAGAAGAAGTCGACGCTCGCCTCGTCGGATTCTTCCAAGATGGTGCGCATGGCTGCCGCGAATCCGGCTGCGGGGCCAGGGTTGTCGCGAAGTTGGATCACGCGCACTTGGGGAAACTCGCGCTGCATCATCTCGGCTGTCCCGTCGGAGCTCCCGTTGTCGACCACATAGGTAGCGTCGGGCGGGAGCGTTTGCGTCTCGATGGATGCAAGGGTGCGGCGCACGACGTCGCGCCGGTTGTACGTGACGACGATGGCAACTGTCTTTGGGTGGGCTCCCCCGGTTGGCTGCGGGAGTTCGGTCAAGACGTCTGCGCCGCGTGCGGCGCCGTTCGGGAGAGCCACGATTCAAACCGTGACGAGTTCGGGCGACAAGCCCATCCGATCGAGCTCTTGTCCGATCTCTTCGCGGTAGATCGAGTTCATCGCGATCACCAGATCTGGGCGATAGTCGACGAGAAACCTCGGCGCCACAACCTCCTGGCCGGTCCCGGCCATGAACTTCCCCTGCTTGTACGGGTTGATGTCGACCGCGTACTCGATCTCGTCCTCGATGGCGAGTGTCGTCAGGAACGAGACGCCCTTGGAGCCACCGCCCCAGATCACGATGCGACCCTTCCTGCTCGTCGCGCCGTCGACCATCGATCGCAGGACCCTCACGTGGTCACGGTACTGATGCTGGAAGTGCTCGACGAGGCGCGCAGTTTCGTTCAGATCCGACTCGAGGTCGAGTGTCGGGCTACGGCCGTCGCCCGGGCGGGCGTCGAGGAGGATGTACTGGTCGTCGTATCCGAGCCGGAGTGAAATCGGGTCCAGGCCCTCGTGTCGGAACAGGCGGGCGAGCGAACCGGGGGTGAAGTACGAGCAATGCTCGTAGTAGATGT
>JBOGFL010000022.1:0-2766 GCA_050743285.1 Acidimicrobiia bacterium | reverse complement strand
GCTGATCGTTTGGTCACCACCGAGTGCCAATGTCCGGCAATCGGCGGCGAGGATCTCGTCGAACGCCGACTCGATCCGAGCGACGCTGTCGACGACGTTGTACGGGTTCGTGGCGACGTCGCCGAGGTCGGCGACGGTGAGCGAGTCGAACGGTGCCGCGCGCGTCGCCATCCCGTACGGCCGCAGCAGCGCCGACTCGGCTCGTATCTGACGGGGACCGAACCGCGCGCCTGACCGGTTCGACGTTCCGATGTCGAGCGGGACGCCGATGAATGCCGCATCGAGTCCGGCGGCTGCGTCGCGGGTCGGCAGCCGCATCATCGTCGCCGGGCCGCCGAAGCGCGGCATGTCGTTGCCGCTCAGGGGTTGCGGGTGTTCCGTCTCATCGACCATGTGACAGTTAATGAGACTATTTGTCACCTGACGTCGCTGCTCCCGAAGCGGAGGGAACCGGTGCACCGCTACACCGACGAGACGGACCGGCTGGCCCGAGCGATCTTCGACTACGCGCTGATGCGAGTCCGGCTCGATCCACCTCCGCTCGACGGCCCCCGTCCCGAACCGGAGCTGGCCGCGGCGGCCGGCCCGACCGTCACGCCCGACGGGATCGGCGGGCTCGAGGCGTTGCGGGTGTTCGCCGACGTCTTGGCGCCGGCGACGGTCTCGGTCGACAACCCCCGCAACCTGGCGTTCGTTCCGGCGGCGCCGACCGAAGCCAGCGTGCTCTTCGACCTCGTCGTCGGGTCGGGCTCCATGTACGGCGGCTCGTGGCTGGAGGCGTCCGGCGCGGTCCACGCCGAGAACGAGGCGCTCAGGTGGCTCGCCGATCTGGCCGGGCTCCCGCCCGAGGCGGGCGGCTGTTTCGTGTCGGGCGGCACGCTCGGCAACCTCGGCGCGCTCGTCGCCGCCCGCCACACCGCTGCCGCCGAGCGCGAAGAACGCCCGGCCCGTTGGTCGATCGCGTGCACGCAGGACGCGCACTCGTCGGTGAACGCGGTGGCCCGGGTGATGGACGTCGAGGTGTTGGCGGTTCCGGCCGACGACGAGGGCCGGCTGATCGGGAGTGCGCTCGACACCGCGATGCGGGGCCTGGAGCGCGAGGCGCGCGACGGGCTGTTCGCGGTGGTTGCGACTGCCGGCACCACGAACGCCGGCCGCGTCGACGACCTGGCCGGCGTTGCCGACGTTTGCGCCGAGTACGGGCTCTGGATGCACGTCGACGGGGCCTACGGCGGCGCCGCCCTTGCCGCGCCCAGCGTGCGTGACCACTTCGACGGCATCGAGCGGTCCGACTCGTTCATCGTCGACCCGCACAAATGGCTGTTCGCCCCGTTTGACTGCTGCGCGCTGCTCTACCGGGAACCCGAACTGGGGCGCATTGCGCACTCGCAGAAGGCGGAGTACCTCGATGCGATCAGCAGCCGGCGCGAGTGGGATCCCTCCGACTACGCGGTTCACCTCTCGCGCCGCGCCCGCGGCCTTCCCTTCTGGTTCTCACTCGCGACCCACGGTACCGACGCGTACAGAGAAGCGGTCGAGACGACGCTGCGCGTCTCCCAGGACGCGGCGCGGCTCATCGACGCGCATCCTGACTTCGAACTCGTCATGGAGCCCGAGCTCTCGGTCGTCTTGTTTCGCCGCAAGGGGTGGTCCGCGACCGATTACAACCGCTGGTCACAACGGGCGCTCGGCGCGCAGGTGTGTTTCACGCCGCCGACCACCTGGCGGGGTGAGACCGTCATGCGCTTCTGCCTGGTCAATCCCCGGACCACACCTGACGACGTCGCGTTCATCATCGATTCGATGGCGTCCTTCGCCGGCGCCGGTTCGGGGAGCCGATGAGCATCGGCGAGAAAGGAGGCGGGCGCAGTCGGCCCCGCCCGCACCGTGTCTCGGTCGGTCTGCGCGGCGGCGCGTCATCGGAGCCGCATCGGCAACCTCCGGCTCGAGAGCACGGCACCGGCGAATCACCCTTCCCGCCACGACGGATCAAGATCGCTCAGCCCGAAACTGAACTGATTCAAGGGGCGAGGGCCGCGTAGGAAAGAAGATCACCGGTCGGGTGGAGGCCCCCGGCACCCGACCTCGACCCCGGCACCGAGCGCCCTTCCGTCGAGCTCAACCCGACCAACCGGCATGACCGGTCCGGCACCACCTAGAGTGAGTGCCCGGCCACCGTATACGGTCGAGTGGTTGCGCTCACGAAGGGGAGGCACATGCTGACACCAGACGTCACGTCGCGAAATGTTCGTCGCCGAGTAGCGGCTTCGCTCGCTGCCGGCGGGCTCGTGCTCGGCGGCTTGGCGTTGCTGAGCGCACCGGCCGACGCCGGGCCCACCGCCATCGTCCTTGAGGTCGCCAAGCAGAAAGACGGGCCGTACGCGGAGTTCGTCACCGCGAACGTCGACCCCGGTGAGGCGAAGAACTTCTACCTCAAGGTCCGGAACGCGAGCGGCATCGAGCAGCCGGTCACGATGGGTCAGTACACCGAAGAGCCGCTCAAGGCGCACTGGTTCGAGGGCTTCAACCGCGACAACAGGATCACCGCTGACGTGGAGCCCTACAGCCACGAGTTCTCGGTAGCCCCGGGCGGGGTGAAGAGGTTCCTCTGGAGGGTGAAGGTCATCGGCGGGGCCGGCTGTAGCAGCACCGTGGTCTCGTGGCCCGGGCCCAACTTCGACTCGGCCGCGGTGCTGATCAGCGGAGATCCCAACTGCGACGTGTAGTGCGTCGCGCTCCGGTCACTTGACCGTCCGGTCAAGTGAC
>JBOGFL010000021.1:0-2029 GCA_050743285.1 Acidimicrobiia bacterium | reverse complement strand
CGCGCTGCGCCAGAAGGGCGTGCCGCCGTCAGGGGTGGTCGCCGAAGCCGCCGATACCGTTGCCGAGATCCCGAGCGGATAGGACGGGACCGTGCAACTGCACGACCTCCTGAGTGGCCTCGAGGTGCTGGAGGTGGTTGGGGACCCACACGTCGAAGTCACTGAGGTCACCCACGACAGCCGTCTCGTGGCGCCGGGCGCCTGCTTCGCGTGCATCCGCGGCGAGACGAGTGACGGGCACGACCACGCGCCGGCCGCGGTCGAGAGCGGCGCCAGTGCGCTCCTCGTCGAGCGCCGCCTGCCGGTCGCCGTCACCCAGGCGCGTGTCGCCGACGTGCGCACGGTCCTGGGCCCGGTCGCGGCGCGGTGCCACGGAGAGCCGTCGCGCGCGCTCTCGTGCCTCGGGATCACAGGAACGAACGGGAAGACGACCGCGACACACCTGTTGGAGGCGATCGGGCAGGCGGCCGGGTTCCGTACCGGCCTGATCGGCACTCTCGGGGCCCGGATCGCAGGCGAGGAGCTTCCCGGCGTTCTCACGACACCGGAGGCGAGCGACCTGCAGGCCCTGCTGGCCCGCATGCGCGATGCCGGTGTCGGGCTGGTCGCAATGGAAGTGTCTTCGCACGCCCTGGTTCAGCGTCGCGTCGATGGCACCCGGTTCCGCGTCGCCTGCTTCACGAACCTGTCACCCGAACACCTCGACTTCCACGGGTCACTCGAGGCCTATTTCGAGGCCAAGGCGAGCTTGTTCGATCCCACGCGTGCCGCGGCGGCGGCCGTGAACATCGACGACCCGCGGGGCCCGGTACTTGCCCGGCGGGCGACCGCGCGCGGCCTCGAGGTGAAGACGTTCGGCATGGAAGGTCCCGCCGCCGCCGTGAGTGCCGAGGTCGTCGAAGCCGGGCCGGCCACGCGATTCGTGCTGCGCGCCGACGGGTGGCGCACGGTGATCCAGAGCCCGCTCATCGGTCGCTTCAACGTGAGCAACTCTCTCGCCGCCGCCGCGACCGCGCTCGCCGCCGGTATCCCGTTCACCGCAGTGGCCGACGGGTTACAGGCGCCGATCCGCATTCCCGGCCGGCTCGAGCGCGTCGACGCCGGACAGCCGTTCTTCGTGCTCGTCGACTATGCGCACTCACCCGACGCGCTGCGCCGGGTTCTCGGCGTGGCCCGGGGCCTGGCCGGCGACGGCCGCGTGCTCGTCGTCTTCGGTGCCGGCGGTGACCGCGACCGGGAGAAGCGGCCGCAGATGGGTCGGGCCGTCGGCGAGGCGGCTGATGTCGCGGTGCTCACGAGCGACAATCCTCGCTCGGAAGACCCGGCTGCGATCGCGGCAGCGGTGAAGCCGGGGCTCGAGGCGGCCGGCGTCAAGTTCACCATCGAGCTCGATCGGCGCGCCGCGATCCGCCAGACGTTCAACGAGGCTGCACCCGGCGACGTCGTCGTGATCGCCGGGAAGGGACACGAGACGGGACAGACGGCCAAGGGTGTGACCCGTCCCTTCGACGACCGTGCCGTCGCGCGCGAGGAGCTGGCGGGCCTGTGATCGCGCTGCTGATCGGTGCCGGCACCGCGTTCGCGTTGAGTGTGGTCGGGACGCCGGTGCTCATCCGGATCCTCAAGAGCCGCGGCGTCGGCCAGCTCATCCGCGATGACGGACCGTTTGCGCATCCCCATGCTGCGAAAGCGGGCACACCGACGATGGGTGGGATCGCGATCATCGGCTGCGCGCTCGCCGGCTACGTGGTCAGCCACGTCCAGACCGAGCAGGTGGCGTTCGCGCGCACCGGGCTCACGCTGATGCTGCTCGTCATCGGCATGGCGTTGGTCGGCTTCATCGACGACTACCTGGGCGTCCGTCTGCACCGCAATCTCGGCCTGCGCAAGCGCAGCAAGCTCGGCGGGCAGGTGCTCCTGGCGACCGGCTCCGGACTGCTCGCCCTTTATTGGGTGGACACCTCCACTGACCTGTCCTTCACCCGCTCGCTCTACCTCGACCTCGGCCGCGGCATCTGGTTGGTGCTCG
>JBOGFL010000020.1:0-2003 GCA_050743285.1 Acidimicrobiia bacterium | reverse complement strand
AGGCCGCCCTGCGCGCGGGGGCGACGATCGTGAACGACGTCTCCGCCGGCCGTCTCGACCCCTCGATCCTCGACGTCGCCGCAACCGCCGGGTCGGGCTACGTCGCCATGCACATGAAGGGCGAGCCGCGAACCATGCAAGACGAGCCGCGCTACGACGACGTCGTCGGCGAGGTCACCGCCTTTCTCGTCGAACGGGTCGCCGCGGCCCGGGCCGCGGGCATCGGAGATGGCGCGATCGCGGTCGATCCCGGCATCGGGTTCGGCAAGACGGTTGCGCACAACCTCGCGCTGCTGGCGCGGCTGCCCGAGCTCGTTGCCGAGGCGGAGGTGCCGGTGCTCGTCGGCACGTCCCGCAAGCGGTTCCTCGGCGCGTTGCTGCGGAACGCGGCGGGGTCGGTGGGCGAACCGGCGCCCGACGCCCGTGACGACGCCACACTGGCGACGACCGTGTGGGCGGTCGAACGAGGTGCGCGCGTCCTGCGCGTGCACAACGTGCGCGCGACCACCCACGCGGTCCGGCTCGTGCGCGCGTTGCAGGAAGCCGTCGCGTGAGGGGCAAATGGGCCCAGGGCCTCGAACCACGCGCGTTCCTCTGGATCATCACTGATCGGTTCGCGGCCTCGGAGCGGCCGGGTGGTTTCGCGGCCAACCACCGAAAGGTGCGCCGGCAGGAAGAGCTGCTGTGGCTCGGCGGCCACGGCTTCACCCGCATCCTGTCGCTCCTCGACTCGCCTCACAATCTGTACGCGTACGAGGAGGCAGGGATCTCGTACGCGCATGTCCCACTCGGCCGCCCCGACGAGTGGCCGGAGCGACTCCCCGAGATCTACGAGACGATCGCAGGGTGGCTCGACGATCCGCGCGAGAAGGTTCTGGTTCACCACGAGGAGTTCGGTGACCGGCTCCTCGGCATTGCCACCGGGTACCTCCTCTATTCGAATCTCGTCACCGAGGGGCCGCACGCAATCGTGCTCATGGAACGCATCACCGGGAGGGAGCTGGGCGCGGTCGGACGGGAGATCGTGGCGGTGACGGTCAACGAAGGGATCCGTCGACCTTCGGCGCATCCCACATGACGCGCGACCGCATCCTCATCAACGGGCTGCGCGAGCTCGGCGTGCACGGCGCGCTTCCCGAAGAACAGAGCCGGCCGCAGCCGTTCCAGGTCGACGTCGAGCTCGGCGTCGACCTCGCCACGCCCGGAGAGAGCGACCAGCTCGACGACACCGTCGACTACGCGGCGGTGGCGGAGGCGGTGCGGCGCGTCGTGGCGTCGGAGCGGTACCAGCTGCTCGAGCGGCTGGCCACGCGCATCGCCGAGGTCTGCAAGGCCGACGAGCGGGTGTCGTCGGTGGTCGTGACGGTGCAGAAGCTGCAGCCGTCGCTGCGGGCTTTGGTCGAGTCGACCGCAGTGCGAATCGAGCGGTGACCCGCGCGTATCTCGCGTTGGGTTCGAATCTCGGGAACCGCCCCGCCCTTCTCCAGCAGGCGGTCGAGGGCCTCGACCGGGCCGCAGAGGTCGACGTCGTCGCCGTCTCCCGCGTGTACGAAACGACACCCGCCGGCGGTCCGCCCCAGCCGGACTACCTGAACGCGGTGGTCGCGATCGAGACCCGGCTCTCACCTCGCGAACTGCTGGAACTCGCGCAGTCGCTCGAGGCGGCGGCCGAACGGGTGCGCCGCGAGCGTTGGGGGCCTCGCTCGCTGGACGTGGATGTCCTCCTCGTCGGTGACGCGCAGGTGGCGGAGCCGGATCTCGTGGTTCCGCATCCCCGGCTACGCGAGCGCCGCTTCGTGCTGGTTCCGCTCGCGGACGTGGCGCCGGACTCGGTGGTCGAACGACAGGATCCCGGGCCGGATGTGCGCCTCACGGAGGTAGCATTGATCTACTCGTCCGGACCTTCGGGGGCCGGAACGTGACCCTTCATGGAACGCACCTTCGCGCTGGTCGGGCCGGGGCGCGCCGGCACCGCGGTGGGCCTTGCGCTCAGTCGCTCGGGC
>JBOGFL010000019.1:0-2722 GCA_050743285.1 Acidimicrobiia bacterium | reverse complement strand
CGAGGAGCTCGACGGTGGCGTCGAGCTTGCCCGAGTCGGAGTCGGAGGCATCGAGCACCGGGACCAGCGCCGCCTCTTCGCCGAGCCCCGCGTCTTCGGTGCCGAGTCGCCCGCGCGCCCGCATGCGGTTCTCGTTGCCCTGGAGCGTGTTGATCTCGCCGTTGTGACACAGCATGCGGAAGGGCTGCGCGCGTTCCCAGGCCGGTGTCGTGTTCGTGGAGAAGCGGCTGTGGAACACCGCAAGCGGTGCGTCGAAATCGGGCGCACCGAGGTCGGGATAGAAGGTGGCGAGGCGGTCGCTGATCACCAACGCCTTGTAGGTGACGGTGCTGAACGAGAAGCTGGCGAAGTAGCTGCGCAGGCCGGCCGCGTGCGCCTGCGCCTCGGCGGCGCGCCGGGCGCGGTAGGCGCGCCGCTCGGCGTCCTCGGCCGAGATCCCTTCTGGACGGAGGAGCAGCGCCTGCACGATTGCGGGCAAATCGGCGGCGGCGTGCGCGCCGAGCTGGTCCTCGTCGATCGGGACCAGCCTCCACCCCGCGACCTCGAGTCCCTCGGCTTCGCACGCCACGGTCACCGCCTTCTCGGCCGCCGCCCGTGCCGCGGTGTCGTCGTGGTCGAGGAACGCAGTGACCACCCCGAGCCTGTCGGCGTCGAGTTCGGTGCCGAGCGCCTCCTGCCCGACGCGGGCGAAGAACGACCGCGGGATCGGCGTCAGCAGCCCGGCGCCGTCGCCCGAGAGGCCGTCAGCCGCAATCGCCTGCCGGTGGCGTACGCAGGCCAGGCCGGTGAGCGCCTGCTCCACGACCGCGCGCGAGCCCTGCCCGGCGGCGTCGGCGACAAAGCCGATCCCGCACGCGGCGCGCTCGGCTTGGGGATGACGAGCCACGGCAGTCGCGCTCCTCTGGATTAGGGCGAGTCGACAGCCTGATGGCGGCCGCCCGCGTCCCGCATTCGAATCGGTGGAGCGACGGCGCTGTCGCGAGTCACGAATAGTACCGCAGCGCGCCTGGTAGAACCGCGAAATGCCGGTGGTTGCGGTGCTCGGAGGCGGACAGCTCGGGCTGATGCTCGGCCTCGCCGGCGTACCGCTCGGCGTCGAGTGTCGCTTCCTCGACCCCGCGCCGGGAGCGCCCGCGAGCGCCGTCGGGCCGGTGGTGACGGCCGCCTGGGATGATTTGGCGGCCGCAGCTGCGGTGGCGTCCGGTACCGACGTCGTGACCTACGAGTGGGAGGGCGTGCCCGCCGACACCGCCCGCGCGCTCGCCGAGCACCACCCGGTGCGCCCGGGCCCGTGGCCGCTCGAGGTCAGCCAGGACCGGGCCGCGGAGAAGAGCATGTGCGCGGAGCTCGGGATCGGCGTCGCCGCCCACGCGACCGTCGACGACCGGGAGGGTCTCGAGGCCGCGGTCGCCGAGCTCGGTTTTCCCTGCGTGCTGAAGACGCGCCGGGGGGGCTACGACGGCAAGGGCCAGTACGTCCTGCGCGAAGCGGGCGATGCCGAACCGGCCTGGGCGGAGCTCGGCGGCGTCCCGCTCATCCTCGAGGCCCTGGTCGCGTTCGAGCGTGAGCTCTCCGTCCTTGCCGTTCGGGGAACGGCGGGCGATACCGCGTTCTGGCCCCTCGTGGAGAACGTCCACCGCGACGGCATCCTCCGGGCGAGCCGAACTCCCGCTCGCGACGGCGCGGCCGACCTCCAAGGGAGCGCCGAGCAGCTCGCAGGCGCCCTGCTCGACGAGCTCGACTACGTGGGAGTCCTCGCCGTCGAGCTCTTCGACGTCAGCGGTGCGCTCCTCGTCAACGAGCTCGCGCCCCGGGTGCACAACTCCGGGCACTGGACGATCGAAGGCGCGGTCACGAGTCAGTTCGAGAACCACCTGCGCGCGGTCATCGGCTGGCCGCTCGGCCCCACCGGTGCGCGCGGCGTGAGCGCAATGGTCAACTGCATCGGCTCGCTCCCCGACGACGCCGCGGTGCTCGCGGTGCCCGGCGCGCACCTCCACGTCTACGGCAAGGAGCCGCGTCCCGGGCGCAAGCTCGGCCACGTCACCGTCGTCGCGACCGACGAGTCCGAGCTCGACGTCCGCGTCGCCGAGCTACGGCGTCACGTCGATGTCGCTATTTGACCGCGCCGACCTCGCGGAGCTTGGCGATCTCGCCAGAAGCAAAGCCCCAGTCGCCGAGCACGGCGTCCGTGTGCTCGCCCGGCCAGGCGGCCGGACCCTGGATTGCGCCCGGCGTCCGCGAGAAGCGCGGCGCGGTGGCCGGCTGCTGGACGCCGTGCTCGTCGACTATCACGTTCCGGTGCTTCATGTGCGGATGTTGCGCGGCGTCGGGCATCGGCAGCACCGGCGCGAAGCAGACATCGGTCTGTTCGAGGATCTCGCACCATTCGTCGCGCGTCTTCGTCTTGAACAGCTCGGTGTAGCGCTCGCGCAAGCGTGGCCAACCGTCGCGGTCCATCTGCGCCGGGAGCTCCTCGGCGGCCATACCGGTGCGCTCGAGCAACTCGGCGTAGAACTGCGGCTCGAGCGAACCCAGTGAGACGAACTTCCCGTCGGCTGTCTCGTAGACCTCGTAGAACGGCGCGCCGGTGTCGAGCACGTTCACACCCATCTCGTCGCTCCACGCGCCCAGCGCCCGCAGCCCCCACATCATCGTCATGAGGACCGCCGAACCGTCGATCATGGCCGCGTCGACGACCTGACCCTGCCCGGAACGCTCG
>JBOGFL010000018.1:0-5342 GCA_050743285.1 Acidimicrobiia bacterium | reverse complement strand
GCCGGCGCCGACTCGACGTGCCACCGCCGCGGTCGTCGAGTAGGCGAGGAAGTTGAAGATGTTGAACACGGCGACCAGCACCGCGCCCGCGACCGCGAGGCCACCGAGCGGGTCGGTGCCGAGGTGCCCGACGATGGCGGTGTCGACGAGCACGTAGAGCGGCTCGGCGGCCAGCGCTCCGAAGGCGGGGAGGGCGAGGTGCCAGATCTCGGCGTCGTGGCGCCGTGCTGCCGCCCGGCGGCGGGGGGCCGGCGTCACCACGATGCGAATCTACCGACGCCGGGTTCGCGTCCCGGGATGATTGTCATACCCCGGCGCGAAGCTGCATCCATGGGGCTTCCCGCCGCGGCGCGATTCGCCGACACCGCTCGACGATTGGGGGCCGCCGCCCGCGCCGCGGGCCTGGCGGCGCCGGCGTTCCGGAGCCCGCCCCGGGTCGACGCCCCCCGCACGATCCGCCGCTTTCCCGACGGCGTCGTTGTGAGCGTGCGCCTGCGGGAGCGCTCGTTCGACGCCGTCGCCGGCGACATGGTCGAGGGCGTACTCGTCGCCAACCGCCTGGGCTCCGCCGACGCCGGCCGCATCCGGGGTGAGCTGCGTGCCGCCGCCGGGCTCGCGGCAACGGACGCGCCGGTGGTGGGCCTACCCTCGCCCGAGGCCCGGGTGGCGGAACGGCAGACGCAGGCGGCTTAAACCCGCCGGCCCCGAATGGGGCATGGGGGTTCGACTCCCTCCCCGGGCACGGGTGAACGTCTCGAACTCCAAGGCCGGGTAGGACGAGCCGGCTAATCGTCAGCGTGGGCGCAGACCTCGAGCTCCATGCCGTCGACGTCGCGGAAGAACAACGACCATTCGGGGCCGAGGCGCTGAATCTCGCCGATGTCGGCCCCGTGGTCCTCCAGTCGCCGCGCGACCTCCTCGAGCGTCGCCCGCGACTCGACCGCGAACGCGAAGTGATCGATCGCGCCCCGGCCTCCTTGCTTGCGCCGTTCGCCGATGATCTCCTCCTCGGAGACTTCGAAGACGTTGAGTGCGGCGCCGCCGCCGAGGTCGAGGATGAACATGCGCGGGTGGTCAGGAGAGGCGTCCATCCGGAACGTGACTTCGGCGTCGAAGACGCGCCGGTAGAAATCGGCGTGACGCTCCAGATCGGTCGTGAGCGTCGCCACGTGGTTGAACCCTCTTGTGATGGGCATGCGACTCCCGACTTCAGTGACTCCGCCGTTACCCGGTGAACGTGGGCTGGGCGAGGAGCGGCGCGAGAACGGGCGGCGACGGCGGCGGGGGCGGCGCAAGGATCGGTTGCCAGTTCGGCTCCTGGTCGCTCGGCCCGGTGGTGATCGACGTGGGGTCGGTGCCGTTCGCGCCGATCACCCACACCCGGCTGTCGGTGCCCTCGAAGCACGCATACGTGATGCGGGCGGCGTCCGGCGCCCACGCCGGCTGCACGCCACAGTTCTGGTTCGTCACCCGCTGCTGGTCGGAACCGTCCGGCCGGATCGTCCACACGTCGGCGCCGCCGGGGACATCCGGGTCGCGGGCACCCGCGAACGCGAGAAGCGACCCGTCGGGCTTCCAGTCGGGTTCCGAGGCGGGGCCGTCGTCGAGATCCGTCACCGACGTCTCGTTCTCGCCGTTCGCGTCCATCACGAAGATCTCGAAGCCGAACGGAGCAACGACCGCCCGCGTGAACGCGATCTGGTTGCCGAGCGGCGACCAGACCGGGTCGTAGTCATTGGAAGTCGACTCGGTGAGCGGCTGCGGATTGGACCCGTCTGCGCCCATCACGTAGATGTGCTGTGCGCTTCCGTCGCGGTTTGTCGCGAACACGATGCGAGTGCCGTCGGGTGACCACGTCGGGCTGAAGTCGTCGGCGCTGTTGTCGGTGATCGGCGTCTGGCCGCTGCCGTCGGCGTTCATCACGTAGATCTCGAAGTCGCCATCGACCTCGCGCGCAAACGCGATGCGCGAGCCGTCGGGAGACCAGAACGGCGTGCTGTTGGTCCCCTCCGACATCGTGAGCTGGCGAACGTCGGACCCGTCGGGGTTCATCGTGTAGACTTGTTGGACCGCGGGGTCGCCGAGCCGGGTGACGAACGCGATGCGGCCGCTCTGGCCCCGCCACCCCGCCTCGAGGGGATGCGAGGCCGCCTCGAGGCCGAGCAGCCCGGCCGTGACCACCAAGGCGAGGCTGACCAGCCGCTTCACGGGCGTGTGCTTATCACCCGCGAGGCGGCCGCGTCGCTCCACCGCCGCGACTCGGCGTCGGGCGCCCGCGTTCCGGGAGGCGACGAGGTGACGGATGACGTCGTCTGACGGCCCTGATGTCGGGCGGGCAGTGATCACCGGCGGGAGCCAATGTTTGGGCGGGTTTCGCAGGTGCCGCCCGGTACCATCGGATGGTCGGCGACCGGTGAGTAGACCTCGATGACCTCGCGCAACCGCAGCTCCGAGCGCGTCGCCGTCCTCGGCGCCGGGTTCCTCGGTTCACACCTGGCGGCGTCCCTCGGCGCGTCCGGGGTGCCGACGCGCCTGCTCAGCCGTTCGGGTACGCCTCCGGGTCTGCCGCTCGCGGGCGTCGACGTCGTCACCGGCGACATCGAGAACCGCGCCGCTCTCGACCCGGCTCTCGAAGGCGCGACCGAGGTCGTGTACGCCGCCGGCGGCCTGCTGCCGGCGGAGTCGCAGCGCGACCCGGGGGGTGACGTGCGTCTCACCCTCGACCCGCTCATCGCCGCGCTGGAGGCGATGCGGGCCCGACCCGGAACCCGGTTCACGGTGCTTTCGTCGGGCGGCACTGTGTACGGGCGGCCTCGCTATCTCCCCGTCGATGAGGATCACCCCACCGAGCCCATCTCGGCGTACGGGGTGCTCAAGCTCGCGGGTGAGCACTACGTGCGCATGTACCGCCAGCTCTACGACGTCTCGGCCCGCGTTCTGCGCTGCAGCAACGTGTACGGCGAACACCAAGCACCCGACCGCACCCAGGGCGCGGTCGGGGCGTTCATGCACCGGGTCGCCCGCGGTGAGTCGCTTGCGGTGTACGGCGACGGCGGAATCGTGCGTGACTACCTCTACGTCGGCGATCTGGCCTCCGTTGTCCTCGCGCTACTCGGTAACGACCGAGCCCCGACGGTGCTCAACGTCGGCTCGGGTGTCGGCACGTCGCTGGCCGAGTTGATCGATCTCATCGGCGAGACCACCGGCGAGGCAGTGACCGTCGACCACGAGCCCGCCCGCCCGCTCGATGTCGACGCGATCGTGCTCGACGTGACGCGCCTGCAGGATGCAGTGGGCTTCACGCCGGTTCCACTTGCCGACGGCGTCGCACGCGTGTGGGCCGCGATGCGGACCGAGACCGCCGCGTCCCGACTGCGCTGAGTCGTGGCTGGCGCGATGTCGCGGCGACTGCGCCGCCTGCTGCGGCCCGGACGGCTCGGTCGACTCGAGGGCGCAATCGATCAGCCGCGCGCCGGCGAGCTCGTGAGCCCGGCCCGGGTCGAGGTCGCGGGCTGGGCGGCGAGCCGGGACGGTCCCGCGGCCCGGGTCGAGGTCCACATGAGCCAGGCGGTCGTGGTGGCGGAGATCGGGCTGACGCGCGGTGACGTCGCGTCGGCGTACCCGCGAGTGGCCGACGCGGGCCGCGCCGGGTGGCGGGCCATCCTCGACGTGAGCGACCAACCCGCCACCGACGCCGACATCGAAGTAAAGGCGATGTCGGTGGTGGGCGAGGAGGTCGTGATCGGCCGGGTCCCGGTGCGGTTCCCGACCGAGACCCGCCTCGTCGCCGCCCGACTCGACCACCCGCGGCCCGGCGACGAGGTCGGGCCGGTGCTCGCGCTGTACGGCTGGGCGATCACCGAACCCGCGCCGGTGCGGAAGGTTGAGGTGCTCGTCAACGGGCAGTGGGTGGGTCGGGCGCGCCTCGGCGTCCTCCGGCGCGACGTTGCCGGCGCGCTCGGTCGGCGGGACGCGCTGCTCGGCGGTTTCGAGCATCAGATCGCGCTGGCCGACGTCCTGCCGGACGGCGCCGGAACCGCGCGCGTCGACGTGGTCGTCGAGGCCACCGACGGCACGCAGCTCGAGCTGGATTCGGTCGAGTTCGCCGTACGGCCCCAGCCCGACTGGGACGTCGAGCCCGACCGACTTGCCGAGCTACGGGCCCGCGTCGCCGCCGCGGCACCGCCACCAACCAAGCCCAAGAAGCACGCGCCACGCGTTCTCGTGGTGACCCACGAGCTCACCTTGGGGGGCGGCCAGCTCTACCTGTTCGAGTTGCTACGCAACCTCGTGCCGCTGGCGCCGGACATCGAATGGTCACTCGCGGGCTCGCGCGACGGCGCGCTGGTCGCCATGTACGAGGAGCTGGGTGTCCCGGTGCACGTGCAGGGCGATCTCCCGTTCTGGCAGGCCGCCGCCTACGAAGGCCGGCTCGAGGAGATGGCGGCGTGGGCCGCCCCCCGCCGACCCGACCTCGTGCTCGCGAACGCGCTCGTCAGCTTTCCCGGCGTCGACCTTGCCGACCGCCTGGGTGTGCCGGCGATCTGGGCGATCCACGAGAGCTATCCGCTGCAGCAGTACTTCTGGAACATCGATCCCGCCCGGCCCGTATCGCCCGCGGTGCTCGAGCGCGCCGAGGCGGCATTCGCGTCGGCGGCGCGGGTCGTGTTCGAAGCCGACGCCACCAGTGCGCTGTTCCGGCGCCACGGCGACCCGGGCCGCTTCGTCACCGTCGCCTACGGCATCGACCTCGCCGACATCGACGCCTACCGGGCGAGCTCCACCCGTGACGCCGCCCGCGCCGCCCACGGGTTCGCGCCCGACGCCACCGTCCTCTTGTGCATGGGCACCATCGAGGCCCGCAAGTCCCAGACCCTCCTTGTGCGCGCCTTCGAGGCGGTCGCCGGCCGTTTTCCCGACGCGGTGCTTGTCCTGATCGGGGACCGCGGTGACGAGCACCCGACCAACGTGAAGGAGTACGTCGCCGGCTCGCCGGTCGCCGATCGCATCCAGATCCTGCCGATCGTCACCGACACCTACGAGTGGTACGGGCTCGCCGACGCGCTGGTCTCGGCGTCCGACATCGAGTCGCTGCCCCGCTCGGCGCTGGAGTCGATGGCGTTCGAGCTCCCGGTCATCGCGGCCGACGCCTTCGGTGTGCCCGAGCTTCTCAATGACGGACGAACCGGGTACGTGTACGCCCAGCGTGATCTCGGCGCCCTCGTCGCGGCGCTCGACCGTTTCCTTTCCGACTCACCACAACGCCGCCGGGAGGTGGCAACCGCCGCCGCCGGCCACGTCCGAGTCCACCACGATTCGAAGGACTACGCGCAGGTGTACCG
>JBOGFL010000017.1:0-4607 GCA_050743285.1 Acidimicrobiia bacterium | reverse complement strand
GCGCAGCACCACCGGGCAGCCGGCGTCCCGGGCGACCTTGACGAGAGCAAGAGTGTTCGACGAGTTGGCACTGCCGATCACGACCACCGCGTCGGCACCGGCCGCGATCGACTTCAGCGCGGCCTGACGATTGGTTGTCGCGAAGCAGAGGTCGTTGCGGGTCGCGGTCCAGAGATCGGGGAACGCTCGCCGAGCGTCGTCCATGATCCCTTCCCAGTCGTGCAGCGACAGTGTCGTCTGCGCGAGGAGCGCGACCCGTGCGGGATCTTCGACGGTCGACAGGGCGGTGTCGAGGTCCTCGGCGTGCTCGATGAGCCGAATGGAGTCGGGTGCTACTGCCATCGTGCCGGCGCTCTCGTCGTGGCCGGCGTGGCCGACGTACAGAATCGTGTAGCCCTTCCGGGCACGGACGCGAGCCTCGTGATGGACCTTCGTCACGAGCGGGCATACCGCGTCGACGACGAACCGGTCATTGCTCGCGGCCCGGGTGACGATGTCGGGAGCAGACCCGTGGGCCGAGAGCATGAGCGGAGCGCCGGCCGGCACCTGGTCCACGTCGTCGACGAAGACGACGCCGAGCTCGCGAAACCGGTCGACGACGAGCCGGTTGTGAACGATCTCGTGGTAGCAGTACACGGGCGGCTCGAACACCCGCACCATCCACGCCAGTGCCTTGATCGCCATCTCGACACCGGCGCAGAATCCTCGCGGCTGTGCCAGCAGCACCTTGCGAATGCCCATGCCCTGAGGGTACCGGTGGCACTGGCGTACACTTCGCCCATGCCCGCCGCCCGCGTCGTGGCGGTCGCGCCCGACTCGCCGGCTGCATCGGCAGGCCTTCAACCCGGCGACGAGCTTCTCTCGGTGTCCGGCGAGCCCGTTCGCGACGTCATCCGTTACCAGATCCTCGCCGATGAACCCGTCGTCGAGATGGAGATCCGGCGGGGCGGGCTTGAGCAGCTCCTCACCGTCGAGAAGCGGGCCGGCGCCCCCCTCGGCCTCGAGCTCGAGAGCGCCGTGTTCGATCGAGTGCAGACCTGCGACAACCACTGCCCGTTCTGCTTCATCCACCAGCTGCCCAAGGGGATGCGCCGCAGCCTGTACCTGCAGGACGACGACTACCGCCTGTCTTTTCTCTACGGGAACTTCACGACGCTGACCCGGTTCACGGAGGCCGATCTCGAGCGCGTTGTCAGCGAACGCCTCGGCCCGCTATACGTCAGCATTCACGCCACCGACCCCGAGGTCCGGACGACCTTGCTCCGAAATCGGCGTGGCGCCACCAGCCTGCGCTGGCTCACTGCGCTGCTCGAGGCCGGCATCGAGGTGCACGGCCAGGTGGTGGTGTGCCCGGACGTGAACGACGGACCCGTGCTCGACGACACGTTTCTCGGCGTGCTCGACCGGTTCCCGCAGCTCGCGACGGTCGGCATAGTGCCGCTCGGCGTGAGCGCGCACAATCACGAGGCCTCGATGCGGCCGCACACCCGCGCCGAGGCCGAACGCGTCGTCGACATCGTCGAGGCCTGGCAGGACCGCTTTCAGCGCGCCGTCGGCCGTCGGCTGGTGTACGCGGCCGACGAGTACTACCTATTGGCACGCCGCCCGTTCCCGCTCGCCGACGCCTACGACGGGTTTCCCCAGCACGAGAACGGCATCGGGATGGCCACCTCGTTCGTGGCCGACGTGCGGGCCGCGGCCGCAGGCCACCCCGTCACCGGCACCGGGCCCCGCGCCGGCTTCTTCGCCTGGGTCGACGGCGCCCCCGCCGACGGTTACCGCGCCCCCCGAGACCCCGAGATGCGCGCCGAGGGCGCGACGCCGGTTGCGCTGGGGGAACGCGATTCGGCGCGGCGGCCCGTCACGATCCTCACCGGGCAGTATGGAGCGCGTGTGTTGGAGCCCTTGGTGCCGACGCTCGCCGACGTCGCGCACGCCGCCGTCGACGTCGTGGCGGTGCGCAACCGGTTCTTCGGCGGCAACATCGCGGTGACGGGGCTGCTCACCGGCGCCGACGTCGCCCAGGCAGTCGCCGATGCGCCGCCCGATGCGCGGGTGCTCTTGCCCGATGTGACGCTGTCGCGCGGCCGGTTCCTCGACGACACCAGCCCGGCCGATCTCTCACGACCCGTCGAGATCGTCCCCACCGACGGCGCCGCGCTGGTCGCCGCGCTCCGCTGACATGACCACACCCGTGGTCGCCGTCGTGGGGCGACCGAACGTCGGCAAGTCGACGCTCGTCAACCGGCTCGTCGGCCGACGACAGGCGATCGTCGAGGAGCGCCCCGGCGTCACGCGCGACCGCAAGGAGCTCCGCGCCGAATGGCGAGGGCGCGAGTTGGTGATCGTCGACACCGGCGGCTGGCTCCCGGCGGGCCGGGGGTCGGGCGGCAACCTCGCCGAGCAGGTCAGCGCCCAGGCCGAGCGGGCGGTCGTGACCGCCGATGTCGTCGTGCTCGTCGTCGATGCCGCGGTGGGTGCGACCGAGGAGGACGCTCGCGTGGCGGGCATGCTTCGCCGAGTCGACAAGCCGGTCCTGCTCGTCGCCAACAAGGTCGACGACGACCGCCGCGAGCACCAAGCGTGGGAGCTGAACCGCCTCGGCCTGGGTGACCCGATTCCGGTCTCTGCGCTCCACGGGCGGGGGAGCGGCGATCTTCTCGACGCCATCGTCACCGCGTTGCCTCCTGCACCCGACCCGGAGGCCGCGTCCGACGAGTCGTCCGACGAATTGCTCTCGGTGGCGATCGTGGGCCGGCCGAACGTCGGCAAGTCGACCCTCTTCAACCGCTTGGTCGGCGACGAGCGTTCGGTGGTGCACGACGAGCCCGGGACGACCCGCGACAGCATCGACACCATCGTCGAGACGCCGGGCGGTCCGCTCCGTTTCGTCGACACCGCGGGCATGCGGCGCCGGGGAAAGATCGACGAGCGCACCGAGTACTACTCGATGCTGCGCGCGCTCGAGTCAGTGGACCGAGCCGACGCCGCCCTCCTGCTGGTCGATGCGACCCAGGGCGTCGCGCAGCAGGACCAGCGGCTCGCCGAACGGGTCGACGGCGCGGGGACGGCCGTCGTCGTCGTCCTCAACAAGTGGGATGCCGCCGACACCGAGCAGCGTGCCCGCGTCATCGACCAGGTCGCCGACCGGCTCGGCTTCCTTGCTTACGCACCGGTACTGCGGATCTCGGCTCGGACCGGGCGCAGCGTGAACCGGCTGCTGCCCACGCTGCGAGAGGCGGAGGCGGCGTACCACCGTCGCATCCCGACCCCCGACCTCAACCGCCTGCTCGCCGACGCGCAGGCGAAGCATCCGGCGCCACCCGCGGGCCGCTTCCGGCCCAAAGTGCTCTACGGCACGCAGGGCGCAACCGATCCGCCGACGTTCACGCTCTTTGCGACCCACCGGTTGGCGCCCACCTACATCCGCTACCTCGAACGGCGAATCCGCGAGGCGTTTGCCCTCGGGCCGACGCCGGTGAAGATGCGCGTCCGGCTCCGCCGCGACTGACGCGAGAAACTGGCGCTGTGCCCTGGTGTGCGACCTGCTCCCGCTTCCTGTCACCCCCGACGGTGCGGGCCGACGGCGCCTGTCCTGAATGCGGGAACCCCGTCGACCCGGGCCCGGCTCAGGCCGCGTCCCCGCCCGACGAAAAGGGCCGGATGCCATGGCACTTCTGGCTCCTCGCCGGCGCGGTCGCGCTGTATCTCGGATGGCGCGCATTTCAAGGCATCGAATGGGTCTGGCACCAGGTGGTCGGTTAGCCGACCTCTACAATCGAGGGCCACGGCCGCACGGCCGACGGGCTGTGGCGCAGCTTGGTTAGCGCGTTGGTCTGGGGGACCAAAGGTCCCGGGTTCGAATCCCGGCAGCCCGACCACACCGTCACGCAGCTCACGGGCGGGGTCCGAGCACACGCGCGATGGTGTCCGAGTGCAGCGCCGCGTCTTGCCGTGGATTCTCGCCGGTGTCGTGGTGCTCCTCCTTGGCGGAGGGGCCGCGATCCTGTTGGTCGACTATTGGGGGCCCCACGAGCGGTTCATCGAGTTGAACGAAATCGACCCGAGCCACGCAATCACCCAGGAGCAGTTCGACTCAATCGAGCTCGGTACCCCGATGCAAGCGGTAATCGACACTCTCGGAGCGCAACCGCTCGAGACGCAAAGGTTCGGGACGAGGCCGACGTCGAACGTGATGCCGAGCACGTGCCTCTTCTACAACCGGAGTGGCGGCGAGTTCCTCGACGTCTTCACGTTCTGTTTCGACGGAACTGAGATCCTGGCATCCAAGCACGCGTACGAATGACGCGCCTCGACAGTCCCGAGTTCGCATCCCGGCAGCCCGAACACGGCACTCCAATGCCTAGTCTGCGGTGGTGACCGAGGCCAAGCGTTTCCCGAGGAGCGCGGTCGCGTCGCCGCACTACCTGGCGTCCGCGGCGGGGCTGCAGGTGCTGGCGCGGGGCGGCAACGCGGCCGATGCCGCGGTGGCCGCGAGCATGACACTCGGCGTCGTCGCCCCGTACTACTGCGGGTACGGCGGCGATCTCTTCGTCGTCGTGTGGAACGGCGGCCTGCACGGCTACCTCGGATCGGGTCGTTCGGCG
>JBOGFL010000016.1:0-7588 GCA_050743285.1 Acidimicrobiia bacterium | reverse complement strand
GATCGCCGGGGACGAGTTCGACGAGGCGATCATCGGCTACCTCCGCAAGGAGCATTCGCTCGCCGTGGGCGAGCGGACCGCGCAGGAGATCAAGTGCCGGATCGCGACCGCCTGGCCGCTCGAGCAGGAGTTCCAGGCCGAAGTGCGGGGTCTCGACCTGGTCAGCGGTCTTCCCAAGACGATCGTGATCTCCACCGAGGAGATGCGTGAGGCGATCGACGAGTCCGTCATCGGCGTGATCGACGCGGTGAAGTACACGCTCGACCGGACCCCACCCGAGCTCGCGGCCGACCTGATGGAGGGCGGCATTTACGTCACCGGGGGCGGGGCGCTCCTCCACGGCTTGGACGTGCGGCTTTCCGCCGAGACCAACATGCCGATCCGCATCGCCCATGACCCGCTGTATACCGTGGTGATGGGTTCGGGGCGCTGCCTAGAGCAGTTCGACGCCCTGAAGCAGGTGCTCGTCTCCTCTCAAGCGCGCTAGCTCACGGAGGGCACCCACCCTTCCGAGCATCGAGGAGGTCTGCCGGCGCGTGGTCGTGTATCGCGAGGGAAACCGTCGCCGGTTGATCTTGCTGCTCGTCATCGTCACCGCGGTGGCGTTGATCACCCTCGACCTGCGCGGCGGCGGTCCGCTCGGTGTCGTACGCCGTGCCGCCCGCGACACGCTCTCGCCTCTCCAATCCGCGACCGACGCGGTCTTTTCGCCCATCGGCGACTGGCTCGATGGCGTCACGCGCGCGGGACAGCTCCAGGACGAGAACGAACGGCTGCGGCGACAGCTCGATGACGCGCGCGGGCAGCTGGCCGAGTCGCAGGACGCCCTGCAGGAGAACGAGCAGCTGCAGCAGTTGCTCGACATACCGTACGTCGAGGACATCGACGCGGTCACCGCCCGGGTCGTCTCGGGGGCGCCGGGGAACTTCCAGGAGACGGTCGAGATCGACAAGGGCACGGGTGACGGCGTCGAGAAGGGCATGCCGGTGGTGACCGGCGCCGGGCTCATCGGCACGGTGACCGAGGTGGCCGCTGACCGCTCGAGCGTGGAGCTGGTCACCGACCCCGACTCGACGATCGGTGTGCGGCTCGTCAACACCGGGACACTCGGAATCGCCAAAGGCCGCCTTGGTGAAGACGAGCTCGTTCTCGACTTCGTTGCTCCTGACGTCGAGGTCATCGAAGAGGAGCAGGTCTTCACCTCCGGCCTCGAAGAAAGCGCGCTGCCTCCCGACATCCCCGTTGCGTATGTGACGAGCGTGAATATCGGGGAAGGTGCGCTGGAACAGGACATCCGGCTCAAGCCCCTCGCCGACCTCGAGGCGCTCGAACACGTCAAGGTGCTGAAGTGGACGCCGCCGTAGGCCAACCGCCGGGACGACGCTCGTGCACCTGAGCGAGACTGCGCTCCGCCGGATCCGGCTCGGCCTGGTGGTCTTCCTCGTTGTTCTTCTGCAGACGACCTTGTTCTCGAGTCTGCGGTTGTTCGGGGTCGCGGCGGACGTCGGGCTGGTCGTGACGGTGGCCGTCGGGTACCGCGAGGGACCCGAAGCGGGCGTAATCTTCGGCTTTGCTGCTGGTTTCACGATGGACATGTTTCTGCAGACCCCCATCGGCATCTCCGCGCTCACCTACGCGCTGACCGGCTACGGCGCCGGGTTGGTCCAGATGGGGTTGGCGCGCTCAGCCTGGTGGGTGCGCCCGGCGCTCGGCGCGCTGGGCGGGCTGTTCGGCGGCGCCCTGTTCATCCTCATCGCGACGGTCGTCGGCGAAGATGACCTGCTGACGCTGTACGGGCTGCGCGTTGTCCTGCTGTCGGCGGCGTACGACGCACTGCTGGCACCGGTGCTGTTCCCGATCGCGAACTGGGCGGTGGGCGAGAAGACGCGCCGCCGGCCCGGGGCCGGCCTGCCGACGCGCAGGTCAGGCGGGGATACGGTTGCCCGCCCCCCATCGCCCGCTCCGATGCGACAGCATGGGGTCCCGTGAACGAGGCCACTCGGGTCCGCCTCAGCATCGTGGGGGTCATCGTGCTGGCGCTGTTCAGCACCCTGCTCGCGCGCCTGTGGTTCCTCCAGGTGGCCTCGGGCTCCGACTACGCCGAGGCCGCGCAGAGCAACCGGACCCGCGTCATCGAAGAGCCGGGGCAGCGCGGTCGCATCCTTGACCGAAACGGCGTCCCGATCGTCGACAACACGATTCTCGACACCGTGAAGGTCGAACGTGGCCTGACTGACGAGGAACGGGCGACGTCGGTCGAGCACCTGAGCCAGCTCACCGGCCAGCCGGAAGGGTTGATCGAAGCGCGCCTCGACGACAAGAACATCTCGCCCTACGCATCGGTGCCGATGACCTTCGAGATCAAGTTGCAGCACCTCGTCTACATCGATGAGCACCCCGAGGAGTTCCCGGGTGTCGAGTCGGTGCGCTTGCCGATCCGCTCCTACCCCTATGGCGACCTGGCCGCCCACGTGCTGGGGTACATGGGTGAGGTGAACGAGGACCAGCTCGAGTACCTGAAGGCCCAGGGCTACGAACCCGGCGACCGGGTCGGGCGGGGCGGCATCGAGCAGACCTTCGAATCGGTCCTGCGGGGGACGCCTTACCAGAAGACCGTCGAAGTCGACGCCCAGGGCCGTGTCGTCAACACCATCGACGTCCAGCAGGCCAAGTCCGGCCACGACGTCTGGACGACGCTCGATCTGGAAGTTCAGCGCGTCGCCGAGGAGTCGCTCGACCAGGGCATGGCGGGAGCGCAGGGCTTCGTCAACGGCAGCGTCGAGACCGAGCTCGACTACTTCGACGCGCCGGGTGGCTCGGTAGTGGTGCTCGACGCCCGCACCGGCGGAGTGGTGGCGATGGCGTCGAATCCGACGTACAGCCCCGAAGAGCTCGCCAACGGCATCTCCCCGCAGTCGTGGGAGGAGCTCCAAGGTGGGGGCACCGGCAAGCCGTTCGTGAACCGCGCCATCCAGGGCCAGTACGCACCCGGGTCGACGTTCAAGCTGTTCAGCGGGTTGGCGGGCCGCGAGAGCGGGGTACTCTTCCCCGGATACACCTGGGCCGACGACGGGTGCATCGACCTCGACGATGGAACCCAACGCTGCAACGCCGGCAAGATCGCCCACGGCGCGGTAGACCTGCCACGTGCGCTCTCGGTTTCGAGCGACACGTTCTTCTACGTCGTCGGCTTCAATCTGTGGACGGACTTCTACGACCAGGGGGACGAGAAGACCGGCGAGGTGATTCAGCACGTGGCCCGCCGGTACGGATTCGGTGAGCGGACAGGCTTCGCGTTGTCGGGCGAGCAGCCGGGCCGGGTTCCGGACGACGACTTCAAAGCCGACTTCAACGCTGAGAACCCCGATCCCGTCACTCGTGAATGGCTGCCCGGCGACAACATCAGCTTGGCCACCGGCCAGGGCGACCTGCTCGTCACTCCACTCCAACTCGCCAACGCGTACGCCGCGTTCGCCAACGGCGAGACGCTCTGGGCGCCGCAGATCGCCACCGAGGTGGCCGAGCCCGGCGGGGATGTGATCAGCGAGATCGAACCCAAGAGCGTGCGCGAGCTCGAGATCGATCCGGCGACGCGCACGGACATCCTCGAAGGTTTGAAGGGAGCGGTCGGCCCCGGCGACGGCACCGCGGCCGCCGCGTTCTCCGGATACGAGTTCGGTCAAATTGCGGGCAAGACCGGCACCGCGCAGGTCAACGACAAGGGTGACACTTCGTTGTTCGTCGGGATCACGCCCGCCGATCCCGCGTCGAAGGACGTGCCGCAGTACGTCGTGGCGGTGCTCGTGGAGGAAGCCGGCTTTGGTGCGTCGGTGGCGGCGCCGATCGCACGCCGCATCATCGACACGATCAACGGGGTCGATGACGGCACGCCGGTTCAGGTGATCGATCCCGACGGCGGCTACGACTGATGGCCCGCCGGCTCAGCCCCAATCCGTTCGGCCCCGGGTCGACCTCGCCGTTTGGCGAGGCGGTGGTGAAGCCGGATTCGAAGTGGCGCCACCTCGACCCGCTCGTCGTCGCCGTGCCGATCGCGTTGAGCGCGCTCGGGATCCTGATGATCTATTCAGCGACGCGAGTCGACATCGCCGGCGATCCGACCTACTACCTGAAGCGGCAAATCGCGTTCGTCATGCTTGGCATCCTCGCAATGGTCGGCATGATGTTCGTCGACTACCGCAAGCTGCGCGACCAGGCACATGTCTTGTACGGGATCGTGTGCGTCTTGCTCCTGTTCGTGCTCTCGCCCCTCGGGTCGAGCGCGCGCGGCACGCAGGCGTGGTACGGGCTTCCCGGCGGCTTCCAGCTCCAGCCCTCCGAGCTGGCGAAGCTCGGGCTGATCCTCGCCGTCGCCGGCTACTGCTACGAGCACCGCGGCGACCTCGACGCCTGGCGCCTCACCGTGGCGGGCGGACTGGCGGCGGTACCGATCGGGCTCATCATGCTCCAGCCCGACCTCGGAACCGCGATGGTGCTGGTGTTCGCGGTGATCGGGATCCTGGCCATGGCCGGCGCCCGGCCCCTTCACCTCCTGGCGGTGGCGGCCGCCGCGATCACGGTCGGCATCGGTGTGTGGAACGCGGGGATCCTCGAGGAGTACCAGGTCGACCGGCTCACGGTGCTCGTCGACGACGACGCCGACAAGTCCGCCGAGGGCTACAACCAGGACCAGTCCCAGACCGCCATCGGCGCGGGCGAGGGCACCGGCGCCGGCCTCTTCGAGGGCTCCCAGACCCAGGGACAGTTCGTACCCGAGCAGCACACCGACTTCATCTTCACGGTCATCGGCGAGGAGCTCGGCTTCCTGGGCGGGTTCTCTGTCATTGCCTTGTTCTCGTTGCTGATCTGGCGAATATGGCGCGTCGCCAACGACACTTCCGATTTCTTCGGCATGCTCGTGACCATCGGGGTGCTGTCGATGTTCGCGTTCCAGATCTTCGAGAACATCGGGATGACGATGGGCATCATGCCGGTGACGGGGATTCCGCTACCTTTCCTCTCGTACGGCGGTTCGGCGACGATCACGTCGTTTGCTTGCATCGGGCTCGTTGCCAACGTCTCCCTCCGCCGCTTTGCGTAGTTCCGTTGAGGGAGCCGCCCCCCGATCCCCCACCGCCCCGAAGGACGAGCCCTCCGGCGCTAGACTGTCATCACAGATGTCAAGCCTCTGGCCGCGGATCGAACCGCTCCTGGCCAGGGTCGAGAAGCCCGGTCGCTACATCGGGATGGAGCGTGGCGCGGTAAGCCCGCAGCCTCGCCCCGATCAGGTCTCCTGGCTCCTCGTCTATCCCGATACTTATGAGATCGGGTTGCCCAACCAGGGGCTCCAGATCCTCTACGAGATCCTGAACGAGCGTGCAGACGCCACCGCGGAACGCGCCTACGCGCCCTGGGTCGACTTCGAGTCGGAGTTGCGCGGTGCCGGACTCCCGCTGTTCTCGGTCGACACGCACCGCCCGGCCCCCGATTTCGACGTGCTCGCCTTCAACCTCTCGGCCGAGCTGGTCTACAGCAACGTCCTGAATTGCCTTGATCTGGCCGGAGTGCCCGTGCGGGCCGAGCACCGGAGCCCGACCGACCCGCTGGTCGTCGCCGGCGGCCACTGCACGTTCAACCCCGAGCCGATGGCCGATTTCGTCGACGTGTTCGTGATCGGCGACGGGGAAGAGCCGGTCGGCGAAATGAGCGAGGTGATCGCGATATGGAAGCGCGACGGGCGCACCAGCCGCGAGGGGTTGCTTCGGGAGCTGGCCACGATCCCCGGCATCTACGTGCCCTCGCTGTACGACGTCGACTACGATGGGCCCTTCATCGCCGCGGTGCGCCCCCGGTACGCCGATCTTCCCGCCGCCGTCGAAAAGCGTACGGTCGCCGACCTCGCCGAGTGGCCGTACCCGAAGAACCAGCTCGTCCCCCTGATCGAAGTCGTGCACGACCGGCTCAACGTCGAGATCTTCCGGGGCTGCACCCGTGGTTGCCGCTTCTGTCAGGCCGGGATGATCACGCGACCGGTGCGCGAGCGCCCCGTCGACCAGGTTCGCACGATGGTCAGGGAGGGCCTGCGGCGCACCGGTTACGACGAGGTCGCGCTCACGTCGTTGTCGAGTGCCGACTTCTCGGGTGTCGACGGACTCGTTGCCGATCTGGTCGCCAATCAGGACGGGTGCGGCAATGTCGGCCTGTCGCTCCCGTCGCTACGAGTCGACGCCTTCACCGTGGGCATCGCGAGCGAGATCCAGAAGATCCGCCGCACCGGCCTGACATTCGCGCCCGAGGCCGGTACTTGGCGCATGCGCCAGGTGATCAACAAGCTCATCACCGAGGAAGACCTGTATCGCGCCGTGGACGCTGCCTACTCGCAGGGGTGGCGGCGCGTGAAGCTCTACTTCCTCACCGGGCTCCCCACCGAGATGGACGATGACACGCTCGGCGTGGCCGAGCTCGCCCGCAACGTCGTGTCGATCGGGCGTCGACACACGTCGAAGGCGACGTGCACGCTGTCGCTGGGCGGCTTCGTCCCGAAGCCGCAGACACCGTTCCAGTGGTTCGGTCAGAACAGCGTCGACGAGCTCGAGCGCAAGGTCGGCCTCGTTCGAGGGGCGGTGCGCCGCAGCGGCGTTCAGCTGAAGTGGCACGATCCGGCGGCGACATTCGCCGAGGGGATCGCGAGTCGCGGGGACCGGCGCATCGGCGCGGTGATCGAACGGGTGTGGCGCGACGGCGGGATCTTTCAGGAGTGGAGCGAGCGTTTTCGGCTCGACCGCTGGCTCGACGCGATGGCGGCCGAGGGCCTCGACCCCGACTGGTATGTCACGCGTCACCGCACCTCGGACGAGGTGCTGCCGTGGGACCACGTCCGCGCCGGACTGCACCGCGACTTCCTGTGGCAGGACTGGCAGGCGGCGCTGCAGGCGCACGGCCTACCCGACTGTCGCTGGACGCCCTGCTACGACTGCGGCGTCTGTACCGACTACGCGCTGGAGCACGTCGTCGCGGCCGCGGTTCCTCCCGGCGGTGGGAGTCAGGGCACCGGGCAGGACCTGTCGCAGGGCGGGGAAGTGCCGGTGACGTTCAGGGGAGAGGTCGCCGGTGCGCGGTGACACGACGTTCCCCCTCCGGTTGCGCTTTACCAAGCGCGGCCCGGTGCGCTTCATCTCGCACCGGGACGTGGCGCGCGCCTTCGAGCGGGCCTTCCGCATCCTGCAGCTGCCGCTCGCGTTCACCGAGGGCTTCGTCCCCCGCCCGCGCGTGAGCTTTGGGCTCGCGCTCTCGGTCGGCTACGAAAGCGACGCCGAGTACCTCGATGTCGCGCTGGCGGAGCCCATCCCGCTCGACCGCACCGGGCCGGAGCTGTCCGGTGCGCTCCCCGCGGGCATCGACGTGACCGGGGTCGGTGTCCTCACCGACCGCGCGCCGGCGCTGCAGGAAGCCGTCACCGCGGCTGCGTACCGGGTGACAGTGGCGGGACCGTCGACCGCCGACGAGCTGGCATCGACGGTTGCCGCCGCCCTGGACCGCGCCGAGCTCCTGACGGTCCGTATCCGCAAGGGTCGCGAGATCACCGAAGACG
>JBOGFL010000015.1:0-6772 GCA_050743285.1 Acidimicrobiia bacterium | reverse complement strand
GTTCATCATGCCGTCGGCGTTGGTGACTCCGCTCCAATACTCGACCCACAGCCCGGCTGTGTTCGTCGTGCTCGGCGTTCCTCAAGCGGTGCTCTTGACGTGCGCGTTCGCAATGGTCAGGCCGGTGCTCCAGGCCGTCATCCCGTACCGCCTGCGTGGCATGGGCGCGGCGATGGCCACGATGTACATCTTCTTCATCGGGGGCTTCGGCGGAGGCGTCCTTTCGGGGTTCCTCACCGACGCGATCGGTGTACGTGGCACCGTCATCACGTTGGGCGTCCCGTCAGCGATCATCGGCGGGTTGCTGCTGTTGAACGGCGCGCGCTTCATCCGAAACGACCTGTCACTCGTCGTCGAGGAGCTGCTCGAGGAGCAGGAGGAATACCACAAGCGCCACGACGAGGGCGTCGCCGTACCCGCCCTCCAGCTCGCCAACGTCGACTTCTCGTACGGCCCGGTCCAGGTGCTGTTCGGCGTCGACCTCGAGGTGCAAAAGGGTGAGACCGTCGCGCTGCTCGGCACCAACGGCGCCGGCAAGTCGACCGTGCTCCGGGTCATCAGCGGGCTCGCGGTCCCCGAACGCGGCGTCGTCCGGCTCAAGGGCCAGAACATCACCTACGTCGCGCCCGAGGCTCGAGCCCGGAGGCTCGGGATCATGGAGCTACCGGGCGGACAGGGCGTGTTCCCGGGCCTGACCGTCCAGCAAAACCTCGCCATCAGTGCCCGCCTCAATGCGGCATCGCGCCATGAGGTCGACGATCGCATCGTGCGTGTCCTCGAGCTGTTCCCCGAGCTCGCCCACCACCGGAGCCGGATGGCCGGCAACCTCTCGGGCGGCCAGCGGCAAATGCTCGCGCTGGCCCGGGTGCTGCTCCACGAGCCTGAGGTCCTCTTGATCGATGAGCTGTCGCTGGGCCTGGCGCCCGTGGTCGTCGACCGGCTCCTCGAGCTCGTGCAGGACCTCAAGACGCGCGGGCAGACGATGCTCATCGTCGAGCAGTCGCTGAATGTCGCGCTCGCGGTCGCCGACCGTGCGATCTTCCTCGAGAAGGGCGAGGTGCGTTTCGTGGGTCCTGCTGCCGAGCTGCTGGAACGCGACGACCTCGCTCGTGCCGTCTTCTTCGGGATCGAAGGCGGCTGAGAGCGATGGGGGCCACAACGTGAGACGCGGTGACCATTGCCGAGCATGGCGCCATTGATGCTCGGCGCCGCGTTTCTCACGTCGAACCTGCTCTTCAAGGGGGTCGTCGGCGGCTTCATCATCGCGCTGGTCGCGATGGGGATCGTGCTCGTCTATCGGTCGAGTCGCGTGATCAACTTCGCGGTCGGCAACCTCGGTATTCCTGCCACCGCCTTGTTCGCGATCATGGCCGGCAAGCATGGCTGGCCGTATTGGCCGGCGCTGCTCGCCGCGCTCACGATTGGCACGCTCTCGGGCACGGTGGTGGAGCTGACGGTGATCCGGCGGTTGTTCACCGCGCCGCGTGTCATCGTGCTCGTGGCCACGATCGGCGTCGCCCAGCTCGCGCAGGCGGTCACACTCGCGCTGCCCGACTTCCGCACCGGCTCGTTGCAGACCCAGTTTCCCCTGCCATTCGAGGGAACCTGGCATCCGGGCTTCGGGATCGACGTCACCGCCGCCCAGCTCCTGATCGTGATCGTGGTCCCTCTCGTCACCATCGCCTTGTGGTGGTTGCTGAACCACACCACGTTCGGCGACGAGGTCCGCGCCTCGGCGAGCAACGCCGACCTCGCCCGGATGACCGGCATCAGCCCCAAACTCGTTTCCACCGCGGTGTGGTCGATCGCCGGCTTCCTGTCCGCCACGGCCGTGATACTCACCGCGACCGACCGGGGATCGACCGAGCTCGTCACCATCGGACCCGACACCCTCCTCCGCGGTATGGCGGCCGCGCTCATCGGCGGCATGGTTTCGTTCCCGCGAGCAGCGGTCGGCGCGGTGCTCATCGGCGTCGGCGAGCGGGTTCTGTCGTTCCATTACACCGACGACACCGGACTCGTGCAGTTCGTGCTCTTCGTCGTCGTCGTCGTCCTGGTCGCACGCGTGAGTCGCAGCACCCAGGCCGGCGGCGAGAGCTTCCGGTTCGCGCCCCGGGTTACCGCGATACCCGAACGACTGCGCAGCATATGGTGGGTCCGCCATCTCCCACAGCTCGTCGGCCTCTTCGTGCTCGTCGTTGCGGTTGTTGCACCGCTGACGTCAGACCTCTCGGCGCGCCACCAGGTGTGGGCGGTGATCCTTGGGTTCGCGATGTGCGCGGTGTCGGTCGTCGTGCTCACCGGGTGGGCCGGCCAGCTGTCGCTCGGCCAGATGGCGTTCGGCGGCATCGCGGCACTGACCGCGGCCACACTCGCGCGTGGGCTGTCGGTCGACATCGGCTGGCTCGGCGTGCGCGTGGTCGACAGCGCGCTGCCTCCGATGGCGTTTCCGTGGACAGTGCTGGTCGGCGCCCTTGTGGCTTGTGTCGTCGCGGTGCTCATCGGCGTCGGCGCGCTGCGGGTCCGGGGACTGCTCCTCGCGGTGAGCACGCTCGCGTTCGCGATCGCGGCCCAGGCCTACATCTTCCGTCGGCCGTTCTTCACCGCCGGTCGGACGACCGTGCAGATCCCGCGCGCCGACCTCGGGCCGTTCGAACTTACCCACAAGAACCGTGCCTACTACTACGTCGTGCTCCTGGCGCTCGTCGTCGTGCTCCTCGCATTGGGGCATCTCCGACGATCGGGCGTGGGACGGATGATCGTGGGAGTACGCGAGAACGAGCAGGCGGCGGCTGCGATGACGATCTCGCCGGTACGCGTCAAGCTCACCGCCTTCGCCATCGCCGGGTTCGTCGCCGGTCTCGGCGGCGCCCTGCTCGGGGCCGTGCCCACCACATTCGGACCGGCGCAGCGCTTCTTCCTCGTCGACGATTCGATCGCGGTCGTCGCGATGGCGGTGATCGGCGGCCTCGGCAGCCTCTCCGGCGCGGTGGCCGGCGCCGTGTGGATTGTCGGTCTTCCCGCCTTCTGGCCCGCCAACGACCTCGTCCCGCTGTTCACCTCGAGCATCGGGCTGCTCGTGATCCTGATGTATCTCCCCGGCGGGTTCGCCCAGGTCGGCTACTGGGTTCGCGCCCAGGTCTTCGCCGCGTTGGAGCGCCGCCTGCCCGAGGCGCCGGGGAAGGCCGTCACCGCGCCCCCCGCATCGCTGACTCGCCTCGCGCCACTGCCCGAGGCGGCGACGAACGCTGACGGCAGCGTGCTCGCGACGGCGGCGCTCACGGTGAACTTCGGCGGCCTCGTCGCGGTAGACGGCGTCGACTTCCGTGCCCGCAAGGGCGAGGTGATCGGCCTGATCGGGAACAACGGCGCCGGAAAATCGACGCTGCTCAATGCCGTCGGCGCCTTCGTGCCGAGCCGAGGAACTGTGCACTTGCTCGGCCGCGACGTCAGCCACAAGAGCGCGCACCAGCGGGCGCGGCTCGGGCTCGGGCGGACGTTCCAAGCCGCCACGCTGTACCCCGAGCTCAGCGTGCGAGAGACGGTGCAGCTCGCGCTCGAGGCCCGCCGTCGGACCTCCTTCTGGGGCACGCTGGTCTGTATGCCCTCGTCCCTACGGAACGAGCGGACCAAGCGAGCCGAGGCGGCAGAGCTGATCGATTTCCTCGGCCTCGGCCGCTACGCCGATCGTCACGTCGCGGAGCTGTCGACGGGGACGCGCCGGATCGTCGAGCTCGCGGCGGTACTGGCAGTGGCGCCGCGTGTCCTCTGCCTGGACGAGCCCACCGCCGGTGTCGCCCAGCGGGAGTCCGAGGCCTTCGGGCCGCTGATCCGACGCGTGCAACAGGAGCTCGACGCGACGCTGATCGTCGTAGAGCACGACCTGCCGATGGTCATGTCGATCAGCGACCGCATCTACTGCATGGAAGCCGGGAAGATCATCGCCGAGGGCACGCCCGACGAGGTTCGCAGCGACCCGCGGGTGGTCAGCTCGTACCTCGGCACCGACGAGCGGGCGATCGTGCGCAGCAACGCGCCCGCCTGAGCGCGGCCCGCGGGTCGGGGGGAGGTCGTGAGACGGGCGATCGCGCTACGTGCACTCCCCTCCGCTCACGTCTTGGACCTCGGTGACCTCGGACCAATCTCCGTTCTCGCCGATGGTGGGGTCGTACTCGACGAGCCGGCCTTCGTCGTCGGCCCCGTACTTGCCCTCGCACAGCGACGCGCGACTTGTCGTGACGAGCTCGATGGCGCCGAAGTTGTCCACCGCCTCACGCCACGTGTCGTTGTTGAGGTCGGATCCGGCCTTCTCCGCGATCGTCTTGAACATCACGAGCTCGCCGCAGAAGTCTTCCACCGCGATGAAGATCTCTGCCGTCCTGCCGTCCGCGCCGGGCTCCACCTCGTCGGGCCCGAGCACGGTGTCGCCGGTCGCCTCCTCGTAGACATCGACGCACTCCTGGAGCTCCGGGCTCTTGTTCGCCCAGCGCTCCGATTCGGTCTCACCCTCGACGCTGAGGATGCCCTCGTACGGGTTCGGGTCGGTGCCGGCCGCCGTCACGTCCTGGGCCTGCTCGAGCGTGACCTCGGCGTCGGTGATCAGGAGTACGTCGGGCAGCGCGGCCTTGATCTTCTCGACGAACTGCGTTGCCGAGACCCTCAGGCCGGTCAGGAAGATCGTGTCGACGTCCTCGCTCTCCCAGCGCTCGATGAAGCTGTCGAGTTGCGACTGGGCGGCCGCCGTGTCGGTGCCCGTGATGCTGAGCACCGCGGTGGAACCCTGCTCGACGCCGAGGTCGTCGAGGCCGGGCGTGATGACGTCGTCGACGCGTGTCTCAGCGTCCTGGTCGGCGAGCACGGCCACGGTCCGGTCCTCCAGCGTCCCCTCCGCCTCGAACAGCGTGAGAAGGGCCTGCGCCTTCCCTTCAATCGTGCCCTCGGGTGTCAACAAGAGGGCGGGCGGTGACTCGTCGATCCAGGGCTGCTCGAGCTCGTGACCGATATGGATCGTCTCGTGGTCACGCGTCAGGCACAGCTGCGCGTCGCCGGTGAAGTCGATGAACACACCGAGGACGGCGAAGACCTCCTCGTCCTCGGTGAACTCGGTGCAGAGGGTGAGCGCGCCGGGTTCTTCGCCGGGGATCGGAGTGTAGGTCTTGTAGACGGGTTCGATCTGGCGACCGCCCACGCCTCCGTTCTCGTTGATCCAGTCCACGAAGATCTGGGCCGTCTCCTCCTGGTCACCACGGTGGAAGTCGACGAACTCCCTGATCGCCTCGTAGTCGACGATGACGATGCCGAGCTTGATCGTGTCGGCGGTGACGCCTCGGAAGCTGTCGGTGCGCTCGCCGCCTTCACCCTCACCGTCGCCGCCTCCGCCGCCGGGATCGTCGGCGCACGCCGCGATCGCCAGCGTCGCCGCCATCACGGCAACGACAGTGCGCAGACCACGGCGCGGGCGGATTCCGCTGCGTCTCATGGAAGCCCCTCCCTGTCGCTTGATGGCGCGAATCCTACGACGGGTAGGTCAGCCTGTCGAAGATCCCGTCGCCGTCCGCGCCGCGCCGGCGCCAGCTCTCGCGCCGGCTTCCGTTCCGTCTCGTGACCCATCACCTCACCCCGTGTCCGTGACATGATCGTGCGAGCTTGACACTGTCTACACCGAAAGGAGCACCGCGGTGAAGAGCCTCGCCGGTGCCGTCGCGGTCGTCACCGGCGCGAGCCGCGGCATCGGAAAGGGCTGCGCCGTCGAGCTCGCGGCGGCGGGCGCGACGGTGTACGTCACAGGCCGGACGCTGAGGGAAGATCCCGCACCGCTGCCCGGCAGCATCCAGGCGACCGTCGACGAGATCGGGGCGGTCGACGGCGACGGGGTCGCGGTGCGCTGCGACCACGCCGACGACGAAGACGTCGAAGCGTTGTTCACGCGAGTCGTCGCCGAGCGAGGTCGCCTCGACGTGCTCGTCAACAACGCATTCGCGGTACCCGCGCACATGGACCCGCGCCGGCCGTTCTGGGAGACTCCCGTTACCGACTGGGACGTCATGATCGACGTCGGAACGCGCTCCGCGTACGTGGCCGCGCACCATGCGGCCCGGATCATGGTCTCTTCCGGCCGGGGACTCATCGTCAACGTCAGCTCGGCCGGCGCGGTCCGCTTCTTCCATCACATCGCCTACGGGATCGGGAAGGCTGCCCTCGACCGCCTCACGAAGGATGCCGCTCGCCCGCTCGCGACGCACGGTGTCTCGATCGTGTCCGTCTGGCCTTACCTCGTGCGCACCGAGCGGGTGATGGGCATGCGGGGCATCGACCTCGGGATGACCGAGTCGCCCCGGTTCACCGGTCGGGGCGTCGTCGCGCTGGCGTCGGACCCCGACGTGCAGCGCTGGAGCGGGCGGGCGGTGACCACCCGCGGCCTCGCCGATGCGTACGGCTTCGTCGACGTCGACGGCGGGCTCCCGCCGGACCAGCCCTGGCAACCGCCGGGCTGAGCGCGTGGCCGGCGCTACGGCATCAGGGCGCCTCGAAGCCGATGTGCCAGTGCGTGCCGTTGCAGAACGGCTTGTTGGCAGAGCCCCCACAGCGACAAAGAGTTTGGCGGTTTCGGACCTCGTAGGGCGTGCCGTCCGCGGCGCGGACCTGGACGCCGCCGGTCACGTGGTAGGGCCCATTGGGCACGGGTTGGACGCGATCGGGGAGGTCGGCTTCCAACGGGTTCGTGCTGTCGCCGACCGTGACGCTGAGAGCGCCGGATGGGCACTGCTGGACC
>JBOGFL010000014.1:0-5708 GCA_050743285.1 Acidimicrobiia bacterium | reverse complement strand
GGCGGAGGGAGTCATGCGCAGCCAGGCGGGCGACGTGTGGTCGGACCGACTGGCCGAATTCACGCTCCCGGTCCTGTTGATCGCGGGCGCGGCCGACCTCCAGCGACCGCCCGATGCGGTGCGCGCCACCTACGAGGCACTGGGCAGCGCCGACAAGACATTCGTCCGCGCCGGCACGACCGACGGCTTCCCCGTCGACTTCGGCCACGACGATCTCCTCGCCGGGCGCGACGCCCCGACGACCATCTTCCCGGTGATCGCCGATTGGCTGGAAGCGCGATCCTGATGCACCCGCGCGTCTCAGTAAGTGCGATCTCGACGTACAGCTGGTCGCTGGACGAAGACCTTGCGTTCTGGGCCGACGCCGCGATCACCAACGTGGGTGTGTCGGTAGCCAAGGTCGAGCAGGCGGGGTGGGACGAAGCGCTCGAGCGGGTTGCGAGCGCCGGGCTTCGGATCGGGAACCTGATCGGCCTCGGGCCGTTCTCGCTCGCCGACCGCGCGCAATGGTCTCTCCAGCAGGAGCGCCTGACCCGGGTGGTGGACGCGGCGGCCCGGCTGCAAGCCGAGTGCCTGGTGCTCACTACCGGGCCGGCGGGTCCACTCTCGTGGGACGAGGCGGCCAACCGACTCGAGGAGGTGCTGACACCCACATTGGACGCGGCCGCGGCGGCGGGCGTTCCTCTTGCGCTCGAGCACACGAACTCGCTCCGGGTCGACGTGGGCTTCGTGCACTCGCTGCGCGACGCCATCGATCTCGCCGTCCGGCTCGGCTGTGGCGTGTGCATGGAAGTGAACGCCTGCTGGGCCGAGCGTGACCTGGCCGCAACCGTCGCCGGCGGCGTCGACACGCTCGCGCTGGTTCAGATCAGTGACTTCGCGGTCGGCACGTTGAACACACCGAACCGGTTGGTCCCCGGCGACGGTGACATCCCCCTCGAGCGCATCGTCGGCCAGGTGCTCGACGCCGGCTACGCAGGCTGCTTCGACCTCGAGCTCATCGGTCCTCGCATCGACGAGGAAGGACCGCAGTCCGCGATCCCGCGCGCCGTCGACTACCTCACGCAGCTCCTGGAGCGCCTCGGCGCGTGATCAAACGCGCCAGAGTGCCTGCACGAGCTCCTCGCGCGCGCCGCTCATGGTGGGCCGAACGCGGCGCGAGGAGCGACCTCGACGATCGGGATGGGACCTCCTTCGACATCGGCGACGCGGTCCCAGTACCAACTGGGCCAGTCAATGGCGCGGCCGCCCTCGACGAGGAGCTGGACGATCCACGCGCGCGCCACCGGCCGGGCGTCGCCCGCCTCGACGAGCCGCTGCTCGATGAAGCCGGCCTTGCCCTGACGGCGCGTGATCCGCATTGCCCCGACGAAGCCTTCGCTGATTCGGCCTTCGCTTTCGTACTGCACGTGGAGCTCTCGCACCACCACGGTGAGCTGCTGTTTCCAGACGTACGCGACCCATTCCGGTGCCAAGTTTGCGGCCGCGTAGGCCACGCGCAGATCGTTGAACATGCGAACGGCGGCGGTGTTGTTGAGGTGGTCCTGCCATTCGTCGTGGTCGGCGTCGATGGCCTCGACGTCGGCGACGTAGCGGAAGCCGTCGGCACGGAGCGCGTCGACCCCGGCCGACGGCTGGGGTCCGGCCTCGCGGACGGACTCGGCGGGCCAGAGATCGCGGGGCGGCTTGCGTCGGCCGGTCACGCCCACATGAACGCGCCGCCGTCGACCATGAACGTGTGGCCGGTGAGGAAGCGGCAGGCGTCGCTGCAGAGGAACGCGGCAACCGGTCCGATGTCCCACTCGGGATCGCCTTGGCGTTGCATCGGGCAGATGCGCATGAACTCCTCGTAGTGGAAGCTCCCCCGGGCACGGTCGGGCGCGGCGGCCGGTGCGATCGCGTTCACGACGATGCCGTCGATCGCCCACTCACGCGCCGCGGTGCGCGTCAGCCCGCGGATCGCTTCTTTCGAGGCGTTGTAGGCGGCGAAACCGACGCCGCCCGTGATGCCCATCGAGGACGCGAAGTTCACGATGCGGCCCCAGCCGGCGTTCTTCATGTGCGGGTATACGGCCTGCATTGCCCAGAGGGAGCCCTTGACGCCCGACTGGTACAGCACGTCGACGTCGCGTTCGCTGACCTCGGCGACCGACGCGTTGGCGCGGAAGGTCTGGGCGTTGTTGATGAGCCCGTCGACCCGTCCGAAGCGCTCCACGGTGGCGGCGACCACGGCATCGACCTGGTCGCGGTCGCTGATATCGACTTCCACGCCGAGCACGGGAACGCCCAGCGCGGTGAGCTCGTCGACCGTCGCTTGCATGCGCTCGGGCTTCCACTCCGCGACCACGACGCCGGCGCCGGCTTTGCCGAGATGATGGGCCATGCCCCGTCCCACGCCCTGCCCGGAGCCGGTCACGATGATGACGCGGCCCTCGACGTCGTGCATAGATCGCGCCGCCTTGGCGGCGGTGGGGTCGACCACAGGGTTCCTCCTGACGGCGGCGTCAGGTTATGCCGCGCGCCCGGCGGCATGACATTCTTCTGCCGTGCAGCTCTCCAACGGAACCGTCGTCGTCACCGGCGCCGCCAGTGGTATCGGACGGGCCACCGCGCAGCGGGCGGCGGCCGAGGGCGCGAGCGTCGCCGTCTTCGACCGCGCGTTCGAAGACGCCCTCGAAACCGTGACGCTCATCGACAAGGACGGCGGGCGAGCGCAGGCGTACGAGGTCGACGTGAGCAACGAGGACGCAGTCGCGTCCGCGATCGAGCACGTCGTCTCCGACCTCGGACCGCCCGGCAGTCTCGTCACGTGCGCGGGAATCTTCGACGGGAACGACCTACGGCCGCTCATCGACGTACCCGGCGAGACGTTTCTACACGTGCTCGGCGTGAACCTGGCCGGCACCTTCTATGCGATCAAGCACGCCATGCCCCACTTGATCGCGAACAACGGCGCGGTCGTCACGATCGCGTCGACGGCGGCGACCCACGGTCACGGGTTCGGGTCCGGCTACACCGCGAGCAAGGGCGGTGTCGCCGCGCTGACCCGTCTCGCCGCGGTGCAGTACGGGCCCGAAGGCGTGCGCTGCAACTGCATCTGTCCGGGTGGGGTCGACACGCCCATGACCCAAGGCGTCTTCTTCACGCCCGAGGCGGTGAAGCGCACGAAGGCGCGCACACCGCTGCGGAAGGTCGCGGTGCCGGAAGAGCTGGCGTCGGTCGCCGTCTTCCTGCTCTCCGACGACGCGTCGCACGTCACCGGTCAAACCCTCACGGTCGACGGCGGCACGACGATCGCGTAGCTGAGTGAGCCTGACGCCGGAGCAGGCCCGCAAGACGTACGACCGCATCGGCGGGCTCCAGGACCGCCAGGGCTTCTACGAGGACCCCGCCACCGCCGTTCTCCTCGCGTACGGCGCGTTCGACGGCGCAGGTGCAGTGGTCGAGATCGGCTCTGGCACCGGCCGGCTCGCCGCCCGCCTCCTCACCGACCACCTGCCGCCCACCGCGACGTACCTCGGCATCGACGTGAGCCCGGTGATGGTCCGGCTCGCGAGCGACCGACTGCGCCAGTTCGGGGACCGGGCGCGCGTCAAGCTCGTCGAAGGCGGCGCGCACCTCCCCGTCGCCAACGGGCGCGCCGACCGTGTTGTCGCGACCTACGTCTTCGACCTCCTGGAACCCGAACACGGGGTGGCGCTGCTCGAAGACGCCCACCGCGTCCTGCGTCACGACGGACTGCTCACGGTCGCGGGGCTGACCGACGGTGTGACGCCACCGACGCGCTTCGTCTCCCGTGGTTGGCGGGCGGTGTGGCGCCGGTGGCCGTCACTCGTGGGCGGGTGCCGCCCGGTTGACGTCGCCGCGTGGCTTGCGCCGGGTCGCTGGGAGATCGCACACCGCGAAGCAGTGTGCGCCTGGGGTATTTGCTCCGACGTTGTCGTCGCGAGTCCGAGCGGAAAGGCTCGAACCCGGAAGTCGTCGAGGAAGGAACGTGACACGTGAACGTACCGGGCTATCGCCGGCCGCGCCCTAGACCACCTTCAGCTTGACCTTCACGGCGTCCGAGTCGAACGGCACGCCGGACAACTCGAAGCCCGTGATCACGGTCCCCTGCACATTGCCGGGACCACAATTGGATCTGGCCTTCATCTCGACGCGGAACTTCCGAACCTGGCCCGGCTCGTAGAGCTGTCCAAACTTGGAGTTGAACATCGAAGTGAAGTCGTCGATGGCGTTGAACCCCTCACCGAAAAAACGAACCTTGAAACAACCGAAACCAGGCGGGGCTCCGAGCACGACATTCGTGAATATCGTGTCGGAACTGTCGTTCTCGACCTTCAGATAGAAACGCTTCGTTCCACCGGGTGACGTCGTCTTCTTGACCGTTTGATGCTTGGCCGTGGTGTTGTACTTGTTATTCCTCAGGAACGGGCCGCTCGTGGACTTCGAGATCTTGAGGTCGGGCACCGGGCCGATGCCCCCGGCGCCGACCGGAGCGGCGAGGAACACCAAGCTCGCGATTAACGCTCCCGAGAGGAGCAGCCCGACGAGCGGTCTCGCCCTCACGCGTCCGAAGGTACACCTGCTACCCGGCGCTCGCACCCGCCTCGATCAGCTCGACCAGCACGCCATCCGGGTCCCGCACGGTCGCCATCGTCACCAGGCGGGCGGGTCCTGGAACGTCGATGCGGCGGGGCGGACCGCCCAGGCCGAGGCCGCCGAGGCGCGCGAGCGTCTCCTCCACGTCGGTGAAGAAAGAGAGGAGAAAGAAGCCCGCCGCCGTTGCGGGCGCGGGCGGTTGCCGTCGTGCCGGGTCGCCGACGAACGCCACCAGTTCGACGATGCCGGCGTTTCCCTTCTCGGGATCGCCGAGGAACACCGACCTCAGCCGGGTGGTGGCGGTGCCGAACAGCGCGGGCCAGTCGCCATCGAACTCGTGGTCCATGAGCACGTCGAGACCGAGGCCGTCGCGGTAGAACCGCAGCGATTCGTCCACGTCGGCGACACAGATCGCGCTGTGGTGGACCCGGCCGCTCACGCGCCGCGTTCCATATCGCCGCCGGCGTCGACGGTGCTGAAGAGGGAGATGCCACCGTCGGCCGCGAGCACCTGACCGGTGACCCAGCCCGCGCGCGCCAGCAAGACGACTGCCTCGGCGACTTCGGCCGGTGATCCGATACGCCCGAGCGGGGTGTTGGCGACGACGCGCTCCCGGTAACCGGGTAGACCTTTGGTGACGGCGAACATCGGTGTGTCGGTGGTTCCGGGCGCGACGGCATTGACGCGGATCTTGTGCGGCCCGAGTTCGCGCGCCGCCACTCGAACCAGCGCCGCCAGGCCGGCCTTGGACGTGGTGTAGCTCGCGATGTGTCGGTCGGTGAGAAACCCCGAGACCGAGGTGATCGCCACGATCGCGCCCGGCCGGGCCCCGGCCACCATGGCGCGGGCCGACTCCCGCAAGCAGAGGAACGCACCGCGGAGGTTGACGTGCTGTACGCGGTCCCAGTCGTAGATCGTCATCTCGAGGATCGGTGCCGAGCTTGCGACGCCGGCGGCGAGCACGGCGACGTCGAGGCGCTCGAACTCGCCTGCAACCTGGGCCACCGCTCCGATGACCTGTTGCTCTTCGCCGACATCGCACTCGATCGCGAGGTCGGCTCCGGGCGTGTACTGGATGTCGAGGGACGCGACCCGGGCACCTTACT
>JBOGFL010000013.1:0-6025 GCA_050743285.1 Acidimicrobiia bacterium | reverse complement strand
CCGCAGGCCCGTGAACAGCCCGGGGCCGACGCCGACCGCGATGGCGGCGAGCCGCGACAGGCCCACGCCGGTCTCGTCGCACAGGTAGCTGATGGCCGGCGCGAGTTGCTCGGCGTGGCGGCGGCCGCCGGCGAGCCGCACGCCGCCCAGCACCTCCCCACCCGAACCCAGGGCGACGGTGACGCTGGGCGTGGCGGTGTCGAAGCCGAGCACGTGCACTACGCCGCCGCCTCGCTCGCGGTCGTCAACCCGTCGCGGCGCGGGCGCCAGGACAGGCCGATCGGCTCGAGGGTGATGATGCGGTCGTCGGTCGGCGCGCCGGGACGCTCGGGTATGTCGAGGCGCACCTCGAGACGCTCGGTCGGCAGCGCGGCGGTGATGCGGTCGCCCCACTCGACCAGCGTCACGGTGTCGCCACCGAGCATCTCGTCGAGCCCGATCTCGCGCAGCTCGCCCAGGTTCTCGATGCGGTACACGTCCACGTGGCGCAACGGGAGCCGACCTTCGTACTCGCGCACGATCGTGAACGTCGGGCTCACGATGGCATCGTCGACGCCGAGCGCGGTGGCCACACCCTTGGCGAAGGTCGTCTTTCCCGCGCCGAGATCGCCGGCCAGCACGACGACGTCACCGGCGCGCAGCAGCACGCCGACCGCCTCAGCGACGGCGATCGTGGAACGAGGCGAGTGGGTCTCGACCCGCCACGCCCCGGTCGGGGACTCGGCACCTTCCACGGCTCACCCGGATTCTTCGCCGGCGCGCGCTTCCGGCCGCGGACGCTGCAACGCGCGTTTGATGGTCACGAAATCGGCTCGCGCCTGTGCGACCGCGACGCCGCCGTTGCGCAGCACCGCGGCCGGGTGCAGCGTCGGGATCATGACGGCGCGGTCACGGAACGGAAACTCCTGACCACGGAGCTTGGTGATCCCGACCTTGGTGTCGAGAAGGAGCTTGGTCGCGAAGTTACCCAGCGTCACGACGACCTTGGGATCGATGAACGTCAGCTGGCTCTCGAGGTACGGGCTGCAGGCCTCGATCTCGTTCGGGAGCGGGTCGCGGTTGCCCGGCGGTCGGCACTTCACGACGTTTGCGATGTAGGTGTCTTCCCGTCGCAGGCCGATGTCGGTGATGAAGCGGGTGAGCAGCTGGCCGGCCCGGCCGACGAACGGCTCGCCCTGGATGTCCTCCTGCTCGCCTGGCCCCTCCCCCACGAACATGAGGTCGGCGGTCGGCGCGCCGACCCCGAACACGACCTGGGTACGGCCTTCGGCAAGCGGACATCGCGTGCATGCCAGCGCCGCCTGCTCCAGGTCGGTGAACGAGCCAAACGGCGACGAAGACGACTCGACGAACAGCGACACGGCCCCTCTTCTTACTCCTGCGCGCGCATCGTACCCACCGCTTCCCGACCCGGTTCTAGGGGGCGGCGGCGGCGCGGACGGCGGCCGCAACCACGCGGGTGGCGCAGGCGCGGAGGCGGTCGAGGTCACCGTCGACCTGGCCGGTGGCGAGGGCGATGGCGGTGTCGCCGTCGAACCGGGTGTGGGCGGGCTCGAGCGCGCGGGCCAGGCCGTCGTGGGCGCTCTCGGCGACCATCCGGCACTCGAGCTTCGTGAGCCGGGCGTCGGTGGCGACGACGACGAGCGTCGTGTGCTCGGTTTCCTCGGGCGGCAGCAGCTCGGGGAAGCCGGGAACGCCGGCCGGTGCCGTCGATCCGGCCAGCACCTGCCCGTCCTCGCCGATGACGTCACCGACTGCATTGACGACCGCGAGCACGCCGACGACCGCGTCATCCTGGCGCACCGCCGCGGTCCCGAGACCGCCGGGCACCGAGTACTCGGGCCCCTTCCATTTGCCCACGGTCGCGCCGCGCCCGGCGCCGAGTTGTCCCGCCACCGCTCGCGACCCGTCGTCCTGATCCGCGGCGTCGAGGGCGGCCCGGCCCTCGTCGCGGCCCGGGCGTTCCCCGGCCGCGTTGACGAGGTCGTTGATCGCGAGGGCGGGCACGATCGGCACCGGCCCCGCGCGCGTCTCGTAGCCCCGGCCCTGCTCGGCCAGCGCCTGCACCACTCCGTCGGCGGTCGCGAGCCCGAACGCGGAACCGCCGCTCAGTACGATCGCGTCGATGTGCTGGACCATGCGGGCGGGCTCGAGAATCGCGAGTTCCCGGCTGGCGGGCGCCCCTCCCCGCACCTCGGCCGACGCCACCGTCTCGGGCGGCACCAACACGACCGTGACACCGGTGCCGGTGCCGGTCCAGTGCCCGACGCGGACGCCCGGCACGCGCGCGATCAGGGGGCGCCGCCTCCGGCGGCTCTCCACTGGTCGCCGTCACCGACGTCCGCTCCCGCGGCGGAGATCGGCAAAGCCGCCGCCTCCACCGCCGCGGGCGCGGGCGCGGTCCCGATCTCACGGGCGAAGTCGACGATCAACTGCTCGAGCTGGTCGGGCTCCTCCAGCATGATCATGTGACCGGCACCGCGCACCATGGCCAGACGCGCGCGCGGAATCAGCTTGGCGATGCGCCGCCCGTCGGCGGGAGGCGTGAGCACGTCGGCGGTCCCCTGCACGACCAGCGTGGGCAGGTCGATGTGCGGGAGGCCCGGCGTGAGATCGAAGCCTACGAGGGCCGCCAGCGCGCCGCGGCTGGTGTCGACCGGGCAATCGGCGAGCATCTGGCGGGTGAGCTCGACGTGACTGGCTTGGGGCGCGCGGCCGAAACCGATGCGCGAGAGAGCGAACCCGAGGTCGCGCCGTCCCATCACGGAGGCGAACGAGGGCGAGCGGTCGGACATGGCGCGCGCCGCCGACCGGATCCACTGAATGTGCGTGACGCCGCCGCGCGCCAGCGACGACAACAACACAAGTCCCCGAACCCGCTCGTGGAGTGCCTCGGGATCGTCGATCGCGTACGCCTGGACCGCGACGCCTCCGTTCGAGTGACCGACCAGGATGGCGTCGTGCACGTCGATCGCATCGAGTGCGTCGTGGAGGTCTTGCGCAAGGTTGGCAATCGAGAACCCGCTGGTTCCGCACTGCGAATCGCCATGACCCCGGCTGTCGATGGCGATTGTGCGGAATCCGTGATCCGGCAGCGTCTCGAACTGCTTCACCCAGACATGGGAGTTGATGGTCACGCCATGGAGGAACACGATCGGCGGGTTCTTGACGTCGCCGCGAATCGCGATGTGGATCGTGCCCTCGTCGTAGCTCGGGAAGCTGAGCGACTCGTCGTACTTGATCCGGAGGTCGCGGTGGGCGTCGGGGTCGGGACGGCGCCGGACGCGCGCATTCTCGACGCGCTCCGCGGCCCACAGGGCACCCGCCGCCGCGCTGGCGGCACCCACCACCAGCCCGAGGGTCTTGGCTGCCGACCGTACCGGGATCACTGGCGGTACGTCCTCGGCACCCGGGACCCGAGCCCGGCGATGATCTCGTAGGCGATGGTCCCGACCCGACCGGCCACCTCCGTGGCCGGGATCTCGTCTTCGCCCTGGCGACCGACGAGCACGACTTCGTCGCCGGGCTCGACGGACGCGTCGCCGGCATCGACCATGAACTGGTCCATCGTCACCCGGCCGGCGATCGGTAACCGGGTCCCGTTGATGAGCACCTCGCCACCGGAGCTCCCGAGCGCGCGCGGGACCCCGTCGGCGTACCCGAGCGGAACTGTCGCAATCCGTCCCGCCTTCGAGAGCGAATAGGTCAACCCGTAGGAGACTCCGGAACCGGCAGGAAGCTCTTTCACGAACGTGACTCGAGCGCGGAGCGACAAGGCCGGGCGCAGCGACACGCGGTCGGCGAGCCAACCCACCGGCGCGGTGCCGTAGATGGCGATACCGGGACGTACGAGGTCGTAATGCGCGCGTGGGTGGCCGAGCATGCCGGCCGAGTTGGCCGCGTGCGCGAGCGGGGGCCGCAGTCCGGCGGCGTCGAGGTCGGCGATGACGCCGTCGAACCTGTCGAGCTGCGCCCCGGTTTCGGGGTTGTCGCGCTGGTCGGCGACCGCTAGGTGCGTCGCGACCCCACCCAGGACGAGCTCGTCATGCTCCCCGACCGAAGTCGCGAGCGCGACCGCGTCGGCGGGCGTGCAGCCGACGCGGTGCATGCCAGTGTCGACCTTCAGATGCACGGACCGCGGGCGACCGCGTTCGCCGGCGACCACCGCTTTGGCGAGCGCCTCGATACCGCTCGCGGTGTACACGAATGGAGTGAGGTCGTGGGCGACGACGGCGGCGGCGGCGGCGATAGGCGGCTCCGACAGCACGAGGATCGGGGCGCGGATCCCGGCGTCGCGCAGCTCGATGCCTTCCTCGACCAGCGCCACGCCGAGCCAGGTCGCGCTGGCGTCGAGCGCGGCCCGGGCGACGGGCACCGCGCCGTGCCCGTAGGCGCCCGCCTTCACGACGGCCATCAGCCGGGCCGGGCGGGCCGCTTCCGCGAGCGCGGCCACGTTGGCCCGGATGGCGCCGAGGTCGACCTCGACCCAAGCCGGGCGGTACTGCTGCGTCATGGCCTAGGTCGTACGAGCGAGGAACTTGACCACGTCACCTCGGGCGACGATGCCGGCGACGTGATCCTGCGCGTCGAGTACCGGGACGTGGCTCACGTCGTGACCCCACATCAACGTGGCGACGTCCTCGAGGCTGTCGTCCGGACGGACCGTCGGGTAACTGGTGGTCATGACGTCGACGACGGTGCCGGCGGCGGCCTTCTCGAGTTCCTCCTTGAAGCGGTGCATGTCACCGGGAAGGACGAACTCGGCACCGAGGAACGAAATCGCGGTGGGGACGTGGAGCCGGGCCTCGGACACGAGGAGGTCCTCGTCCCGGAGCAAGCCGACGAGCTGCTCGCTGGCGTCGACCACCGGCACCGCGCCGAAGCCGTGCTCGGCCAACAGGTCGGCAGCGGCCTCGACCGTCGTGTCGGGGCTGACGGTGATGACCTCACTCGTCATCACATCGCGGACGGATGTGCTGGCCGGCATGGCGTGATCCTCACTGACTTCCGTCGGGATGAAGCTCTTCCAGGGTAGGGCGCAGCGCGGGGACGAGGTCGCCGGCGAGCAGCCCGGAGTGACCCGCGTAGTCGGCGGCCCGGCCGTGGACCCACACCGCGGCGGTGGCCGCCTCGAACGGCGGCAGGCCCTCGGCGAGGAACGCACCGACGATGCCCGAGAGGACGTCGCCGGTGCCGGCGGTCGCCAGCCACGGCCCGCCGGTCGGGTTCAGCGCGGCGCGACCGTCGGGAGCGGCGATGACGGTGGCGGGACCCTTCAACACGACGACCGCGTGCGCCCGGGCGGCGAGGATGCGCGCCGCGCCCACCCGATCGGGTCCGGCCGGTGCACCTGCGACCCGCGCGAATTCGCCCTCGTGGGGCGTGAGCACCGCGAGGGGCAGCTGGGCGTCGTGGCGACGGCGAAGCGGAGCGGGATCGCGCGCGAGCGCGTTGAGCGCGTCGGCGTCGATGACGACCGGCACCGGCGCTTCGGCGACGAGCCGCCCGACCGCGGCCTGCGTGCGCTCGTCGCCACCGAGGCCGGGACCGACGACGAGTGCGCCAAAGCGGTCGATGGCCTCCAGCACTGGGCCGGCGGCGGAGGCGTCGAGGGCGCGGTCGGAGGTCGCGGGCAACGCCTTCGTGATGACCTCGGAGCCGGAACCGGCCTCGGCCGCCTCCACGCCCGGAACACCGCACCACACCATTCCGGCGCCCGCCCGGAGGGCAGCGTGGCTCACGAACGACGGCGCGCCGGTCATGCCGCCCGAGCCACCCACCACCATCACCGCGCCGACCGCCCACTTATTGGTGCCCGCGTCCCGCGAAGGCAACCAGGCGGCGACGTCGGCGCGTTCGGTGACGAAGAGCAACGGCGACGAGTCGGCGCGACCGACGGCAATACCGATGTCGACGACGTCGACGCGGCCCGCGTGGCTGCGGCCCGGCTCCTGCACGAGCCCCGGTTTCAGCGCCGCGAGGGCGACGGTCCGCTCGGCGTGGACGGCGTCGCCTGCGACGGCAC
>JBOGFL010000012.1:0-2679 GCA_050743285.1 Acidimicrobiia bacterium | reverse complement strand
GATCTGGACGCCTCGCACCCGGCTGGAGCGCGAGCTGTACACGCCCGAGCGCGACGAGTTCATCGTGCTCGCCAACTCCCGCTACGAGCTCGATACCGCCAAGTGCACGTGAACGCTGACCGAGCTGGCGGGGCCGCGGGCTACGGAACGTGGACGCCGGAGATGGCACGGCTGATCACGAGCCGCTGGATCTCCGAGGTACCCTCGAACAGCGTGTAGATCTTGGCGTCGCGATGCCAGCGCTCGACGGGGAAGTCGCGGATGTAGCCGTACCCGCCGAGGATCTGGATGGCCTCGTCGGTGACCTTGACCGCGACCTCGCCCGACTTGAGCTTGGCCATCGAGCCTTCGGCGTTCTCGAACTTCTTGCCGGTGCGACCCATCCATGAAGCCCGCCAGCAGAGCAGTCGGGCCGCGTCGATCTCGGTCTTCATGTCGGCGAGCTTGAACGCGATCGCCTGGTTCTCGATGATCTTGCGGCCGAACTGCTCGCGCTCCTTGGCGTAGCCGAGCGCGAATTCGTAGGCAGCCCGGGCGATGCCGACGGCCTGCGCGCCGACGACGGGCCGGGTGGCCTCGAACGTGCTCATCGCCGCTTGCACCTTGCTGTGGCCACCCTCACGCGCACGCGCGAGTCGGCCCTCGAGCTTCTCCTCGCCGCCGAGCAACAGCTCCGCCGGGATCCGCACGTCATCCAGCAGCACCTCGCCGGTGTGCGAGGCGCGGATACCCATCTTCTTCTCCTTCTTCCCCGCGCTGAGGCCGCGTGTGCCGGGCGGGACGATGAACGCGGCCTGGCCACGCGAGCCCAGGTCGGGGTCGACCGTGGCCACGACGACGTGAACGTCGGCGATCCCGCCATTGGTGATGAAGATCTTCTGGCCGTTCAGCACCCAGTCGTCACCGTCCCTCACGGCCCGGGTGCGGAGCGAAGAGACGTCCGAGCCGGCGTTGGGCTCGGTGACCGCGAAGGCGGCGAGCTTGAGGTCGTCGGGCGTGCCGAAGCACTTGGGTACCCACTCGGCCACCTGCTCGGGCGTGCCGCTGGCGAGGATGCCGGACGCGCCCAGCGCGCTGCCGAAGATCGAGAGCCCGATGCCGGCGTCGCCCCAGAAGAGCTCCTCGGAAGCGACGGGAAAGGAGAGCCCGGTGGGGTCGCCGTAGAGCTGGGCGAAGAACTCCCAGTCGTACATCCCGACCTTGGCCGCCTCCTTGAGGATCGGCCAGGGTGTCTCCTCTTTCTCGTCCCACTCCGCGGCCGCAGGGCGGATCACCTGTTCCGCGAAGTCGTGGACCCACTTCTGGAGCTGGACCTGGTCTTCGGTGAGTTCGAGCGAGAACTCTGCCATGACGGGCCTCCTTGCGGGAAGATCGCCCTCGTAGGTTACTACTCAGTAACAACGCAAGGCAACGACCCGCCTTCCCGGCCCCGGTCCACTTTCGGTAAAATGTCCTTTGGGCACCCGGCGCGGCCCGGGACGGCATCACTCCTTGCCGAGCATCACCTCGGTCGCCTTGACGAGCACGGTGACCTTGTCGCCGTCGGCGAAGCCGAGCTCGTCGGCGGACTCCCGCGTGATGGCGGCGGTGACGGTCTGTCCGCCGGCGAGCTCGACCTTGATGCTCGCCATCACCGTCCCCAGGGTCACCGCGGCAACGGTCCCGTCGAGCTGGTTGCGGGTGCTCAGGCGCATGCTGATCCTCTCGATTGCGAGTTGAAGTCGGGAATTTCCTAGCAGATCACGGCAACGTGGCTACGATCCCTCGCGTGTCCGAGTATCGGATCGGCCAGGCCGCGGAACTGCTCGGCGTAAGCCCGGACACGGTACGGCGCTGGACCGACGAGGGCCGGCTCGAGACGCGTCGCACCGGCGGCGGCCAACGGGTCGTCGACGGCGCCCATCTGGCCGCGTTCGCAGCCTCGACCGCCGAGGTGACGGAGGCCGGGGCGATCGTCGGCCAGTCGGCCCGCAACCGCTTCACCGGGCTCGTGACCCGCGTCCTGAAGAACGAGGTGACGGCCCAGGTCGAGATCCAGGCCGGGCCCCATCGCGTCGTGTCGCTCATGACCCGGGAGGCGGCCGACGAGCTCGGCCTCGAACCCGGCGTGCTCGCGGTGGCGGCGGTCAAGGCGACCGTGGTCGTGGTGGAGCTCCCGGCCCGCTGACCATTCCAGGAGAACTCATGCGTCATCCTGCCCGGATACTCGTCGTGCTCAGCCTGTCGATCGCCATGATCGGTGCGGCCTGCGGCGGCGGCGGCAGCAGTAGTTCGTCGACGACCGACGGCTCGCCATCCAACGAATCCGACCTCTCGGGCCACATCACTGTCAGCGCGGCCGCATCGCTTACCGACGCCTTTGGCGCGATCGGCGACGACTTCACCGCCGACAACCCCGACGCGTCAGTGGAGTTCAACTTCGGGTCGTCGTCGACACTGGCGACCCAGATCGTCGAGGGCGCGCCGGCCGACGTGTTCGCGTCGGCATCAACGACGGCGATGGAAACCCTCACCGACGACGACCTGACGGACGGCGATCCGGTCGTGTTCGCCCGGAACAAACTCGAGATCGCCGTCGAACCGGGGAGCCCGCTCGGCATCGAGTCCATCGAAGACCTCGCCTCTCCCGACGTGACGCTGGTGCTCTGCGACCCCAGCGTTCCCTGCGGGCAGTACGCC
>JBOGFL010000011.1:0-2218 GCA_050743285.1 Acidimicrobiia bacterium | reverse complement strand
GCGCAGCACCGCGCACACCGGGGAGCTGATGATTCGCGAGCACGAGGCCCCGTGGCAACCGCGGGCAACCGTCATTCTCGACATGCGCGCCGATGCCCACGACGCGGCATCCTTCGAGGTCGCGCTGGAGGCGGCTGCCTCGGTGGTGGTTCGCCTGTTGCGGATGCGCCGTCGGGTCGACGTCACCGCGAGCGCGGGACTGCCCCTGCTCGAACCCGGCGCGCCCGGAAGCTCGGCCGCCTTCCTCGACCGGCTCGCCCTGCTCGGGCCGGGCGGACCCGACGGCCTCGCGCGTATGCTCGAAGAGCTGCGCACCCGACGAGGTCGAGCGCTCGTTGTCGCCGTGCTCGGCCGGATGTCACCGGTCGACGCCGGTCAACTCCACGCGCTCGCCGAATCGACGACCGTCATTGCGGTCATCACCCGCCGCGGCGTCGAACCTCGTTCCGCCCCCAACCTGGTCGTCGTCGACGCCGTCGACGCTCCGTTCGCCGACGCCTGGAATCGCAGAATCCTCTCGTGGTCACTCGTCGCCGTTCCGAACTCTCTGCGGTCGCGCTCGCGACGCTGAGCGTCGCGGCCGGCCTCGGCTTCGACCGGGTCTTCGCGACCGGTCGATGGTTGTGGCCGGTGGCGGGTGCCGCCGTCATCCCGCACGTGGTCGGGGCGCTCGCCCGCCGCCGCCGTTGGCAGGGCCCGCTTACCGTCGCGGTCTCGCTCGTGGCCCTGGTCCTCTACGTGGTGCTGGTGGTCGAGCCCCACACCACGAACTTCGGGCTGCCCGGTGCCGCGACCCTCGGCGCGCTGGGCAGCGATCTCCGCAACGGGTGGGAGCTCCTGCGGAACTCGCGCGCGCCGGCCCCGGTGACCGATGGCGCGCTGCTCCTCGCCGTCGTCGGCACCTGGCTCGTGACCCAATCGGCCGACTACCTGGCGTTCCGTCGACACGCGACGGTCGGTGCGGTCATGCCCGCGCTGGTGCTGTTCGTGATCACGGCCGCGCTCGGCACCAACGAGGGCCGCTTGCGCTGGACGCTCGCGTTCGCGCTCGCCGCGGTCGCGTTCCTGCTCCTGCAACATCAGTCGCTGCTCGAGCGCGGGCGGGCCCGGTTCGCGGGCCCGCGCGTCGCGACCGGGACCGGTCTCGTCGTGGCCGGCATCGGCACGGGTCTGGCCGCGGTGCTCATCGGAATGGTCGTCGCCCCGGCCGTCCCGGGCGCGGGCGACAAGGCCGCCCTCGACTACCGCGGGCTCGTCGACGACGACCCGGACACCTACCGGACAGTGACGCCGATTGCCGCGGTCCGGTCCACCCTCGCCCGTCCGGAACGCGAGTTGTTGTTCACCGTGCAGGCACCGGCGCGGGAGTACTGGCGCATCGCCGGCCTCGACGACTTCGATGGCGAGGTCTGGAAGCTCTCGTCGGAGAACGGGAAGGTGACCGAGGGCCTCGACGATCCGACCGGCGGAGCGGTCATGCGCCAGGAGTTCGAGATCGGCCCGCTCGGTGAGCGCTGGTTGCCGGCGGCATACCGGGCTGTCGCGGTCGAAGGCATCGACGTGCTCGTGGTGCCGGGCTCGTCGACACTGGTCACCGCCGGTGACAGCGTGAGCGAGACCGACTACACAGTCTTTTCCGAAGTTCCGCCGACGTCGCTCGACAGTTCGCAACGGGCGGCCGCGAGCGCGCCAGTACCGTCGGAGCTCGCGCCCTACACCGAGCTGCCTTCCGGTTTTCCGACCGAGATCGTCGACGAAGCCGAGCGCATCACCGCCGGTCTCGACAACCCCTACGACGAAGCGGTCGCCCTCGACGAGTACTTCGCCAACGGGTTCACTTACGACCTCAATGTCGACTTCGACCACAGCGAAGATGCCATGCAGGCGTTCCTCTCCGAACGACGGGGCTTCTGCGAGCAGTTCGCCAGCACCTACGCCGCGATGGCGCGGGCGGTCGGGCTCCCGGCTCGGGTCGCGGTCGGCTTCACGCCGGGCGAGGAGAGAGACCCGGGCGTGTTCCAGGTGACGACCCACGAGGCCCACGCCTGGCCCGAGGTTTGGTTCGACGGCGTCGGGTGGGTTCGGTTCGAACCCACACCACCGAGTGACGGGCCGGGCGGGGCCGACGGCGACGCGCCGCCGGTAGGGGCCGAGGAGGCGCCCGGGACCGAAACCGGTGCCGAGACGCCCGCGACAACGACACCGCCCAGTACGGTGC
>JBOGFL010000010.1:0-6840 GCA_050743285.1 Acidimicrobiia bacterium | reverse complement strand
GCTTCCGGCTCTCCCGCACGCTCGACGAGATGCGCGTCGCGTTGCCCCTCGCCATCGAGCCGGCGTGGACCGCCGGGGTGCGCGCCCGGTCCTTCGTGCCCGGCCGGGACGAGGCCGCCTGGGTGGCGGTCAACAACCGCGCTTTCGCCGGTCACCCCGAGCAGGGCGGTTGGACCGTGGAGACCCTGCGGGCCCGGGAGGCCGAGGCCTGGTTCGATCCCACCGGCTTCTTGGTTGCGGAGCACGACGGGGAGATCGTCGGGTTCTGCTGGACGAAGCAGCACCAGCCCCAGGGGTGGGGCGAGATCTACGTCATCGGCGTGGACCCGGCGCACGGCGGCGGCGGGCTGGGGCGGGCGCTCGTCGTGGCCGGGCTCGAACTCCTCGCCGGCCGGGGTCTCCGCACCGGATTGCTGTTCGTCGACGCCGCCAACGCCGCCGCCGTCGGGCTCTACCGGTCACTCGGATTCGAGACCGAGCGCTCGGACCGGGCCTACGAGCGGGACGTAGAATCGGTACTGACACCCGAGCCGAACCGGGGGAATCCTGAGTGAACGAGCGACGCTTCCTCAACCAGTCGCAGCCGCAGACCCTCGTCATCGCGACGTTGCTGCTGTACGTCAACGCGTTCTTCGCGATCCTCAACCTCTTCCTCTTGTCGATCCTCCTCGGCGTGGTGCTCGCGCTCGGCGGCTACGGCATCGCCAACGAGAAGCGCTGGGGCTACGGCTTGGCGGTCACCGGGGCCGTGATCCAGCTCGCACTGCTGCTGCTGATCTTCGGCACCGACGTCATCAGGTTCCCCACCGTGATCACGCTCCTGTTCGACGGTGCGCTCGTCGCGCTGCTCCTCCACCCGCAGAGCCGCGACTACCAGCGCATCTGGTTCAGCTGACGGAAGAGGCGAGCAACCGCAACACCTACCCTGGAGTTCGTGAACCGGCTCTCGGGTGAGACGAGCCCGTACCTCCGTCAACACGCCGAGAACCCCGTCGACTGGTACCCCTGGGGCGAGGAGGCCTTCGCCGCGGCCCGTCAGCGCGACCGTCCGATCTTGCTGTCGGTCGGGTACTCCTCGTGCCACTGGTGCCACGTCATGGCCCACGAGTCGTTCGAGGATGCCGGTGTCGCCGAACTCATGAACGGGTTGTTCGTCAACGTCAAGGTCGACCGCGAGGAACGGCCCGACGTCGACGCGGTGTACATGCAAGCAGTGCAGGCGCTCACCGGCCAGGGCGGATGGCCGATGACGGTGTTCCTCGCCCCCGACGGGCGGCCGTTCTTCGGCGGCACCTACTTCCCGAAAGACGATCGTCCCGGCATGGTGGGCTTCACGCGCCTGCTTCGGGCGATCGACGAGGCCTGGCGTGACAAACGGGCCGACCTCGACACGCAGGCGGGCAAGCTCCAGGAACTCCTGGAACGGGCGAGCTCCCTCGAGGCCGCGGGCGGCGCCGGTCTCCCGGCCGACGGGCTCGGCCGCGCGGTGGAGCAGATCGCGCCCCAGTTCGACGCTCGCTTCGGCGGCTTCGGTGGCGCGCCGAAGTTCCCGCAGGCGATGACCCTCGAGCTGCTGCTGCGCGCGTACGTCCGGGCTCCCGACGACGGACTGCTCGAGATCGTGAGGGTGTCGCTCGACGCCATGGCCGGTGGCGGGATCTACGACCACGTGGGGGGCGGCTTCCACCGCTATTCGGTCGATGCGTACTGGCTCGTCCCCCACTTCGAGAAGATGCTGTACGACCAGGCGCTCCTCACCAGCGCCTACCTGCGCGCGTATCTGGTGGCCGGCGAGGCGCGTGATCGCCGCGTCGTCGAAGAGACCATCGAGTATGTCCTGCGCGACCTCCGTCACAAGGACGGTGGGTTCTTCTCCGCCGAGGATGCCGACTCCGAGGGGGTCGAGGGCAAGTTCTACCTGTGGTCACTCGAGGAGATCGAGCAGATCGGAGGCGCGGACGCCGCCGACGTGATCCGCACGTTCGGTGTCACCGCGGGCGGCAACTTCGAAGATCCCCACACCGGATACCGCGGCAACATCCTCCATCTCGTCGACCCGACCGAGCCGCGCACAGCCGCGATCACCGACACGCTGGCGCGCCTGCGCTCGGTTCGGGCCCAGCGCGTCCGGCCCGGGCTCGACGACAAGGTGCTGCTGGGCTGGAACGCGCTGTTCCTGCGCCCCCTGGCCGAGGCCGCGGTTGCGTTCGACCGGCCCGACTGGATGGACGCCGCCCGCGCGAACGCCCGTTTCCTGCTGGCCTCGCTGCGCCGAAGCGATGGTCGCCTGCTGCGCTCGTGGCAGGGCGGCCGGGCGAATCTCCTCGCCTACGCCGAGGACTACGGCGCCCTGCTCGGCGCGCTGATCAGCCTGGCCGAGGTCGACGACATCACCTGGCTCACGGACGCGCGCAGTACCGCCGACGGACTGCTCGACTTGTTCGGCGACGACGACGGTGGGTTCTTCACGACCGGCCGCGACGCCGAGGCTCTCATCGTCCGGCCGGTCGACTATCAGGACAACGCCGTGCCGGCTGCCAACTCACTCGCCGCTGACGGGCTGCTCCGGTTGGCCGCGCTCACCGGGGAGGTCCGGTACGAAGAACCGGCGCGGCGCGTGCTCGGTCGGCTCGCCGCGGTCGCGATCGAGCACCCCACCGCGTTCGCACACCTGCTCGGCGTGCTCGACCGCGCCGTCACGCCGTCGCTCGAAGTTGCCATTGTCGGCCCGCCCGACGATCCCGGGACGAAAGCATTGCGCGCCGAAGTGCAATCGAGGCTTCTCCCGAATGCGGTGACGGTGGTGGCAGACGCCGGTGCCGGCGCCGACCTCACTCCCCTGCTCGCCGGCCGCGCGCTCGTCGACGGACACGCGACCGCCTACGTGTGCGAGCGGTTCGCCTGTCGCCTCCCGGTCACCGAACCCGACGACCTGCGCGCGCAGCTCGACGAAGCGGTGGCGCGGTAACCCCGAGCGATTGTTTGGCGTCGCACAGGGCCCAATATCGGCCCGCTGCGACGCCAAAACGTACGGGAAGTGAAAGGACGGGGTCTAGCGGTGGCCGAGGCCGTCGGCAAGAGCTTCGGCCATCGCCCAGCCGAAGGCGATCACGGCCTCGCCGCGCTCGGGCGCAGACCGGCCGACGACTTCGGTGGCGCGCTTCCCGCCGCCCGTCACCGTGCGGGCGTCGAGGACCGGCACGGTCACGCCCTTGGCCTTCACCCGGAAGGCCCGGTCGTCATAGGAGCCGTCGCAGCGGAAACGACGAGCGAGGCGGCGGCCCCACGCCCGTTCCTCACCGGTCGGCGTGTAGCCGGGCCGGGGGCAGACATCACGCAGGACCGCAAAGAGCGCGTACGACGCGGGGTGGGCGACCCGGCCCGCGACGAGCACATCTTCGTCGGGGAACGAGATGGCGGCCCGCCGGTAGAGCTCGCCCACGAGGCCCCGCAGCACCGGGCCGGACTGCTTGCTCTTCCGCACCGCGCCGACGCCCCACAGGATGCACGGCGTCCCGCCGATGCGTTCGAGCGAGCCGAACAAGAAGCCGTGGAGGTCGGCGTCGGCACCGGTCAGCGCCACCAGCGGGAACTGCTCGACCTGCACGTCGAGCGCTTCGTCGGCGATCGGCATCCCGACCACATCGAGGAGCTGACCGAGCTCGTCAAGCTCTGCCGGCTTCAGCGAAAGCGAATCACGCGACTCCACCCGCATCGGCGACACAGTGTTGCCGACCAGGCGTACCGGTGACCAATCCGCGGGGCTGGCGCCCCGCCTCGGGGAGGAGAGCGGTCAGAAGGGCTGGCCCTGCTCCATGTCCCAGTAGGCCTTGAGGCGGGTGATCTTGGCCGCGTCGTCGAACTCGAAGACGTCGACGGCGTTCATCCGCACGCCGGCACCCTCGGTCCCGGCTGCGATCGCCACGATCATGACCGCCTCGTTTCCGCACACGACGATCTCCTGCGGCACCAGCTTGATGGTCTCGGTGAGGCTGCGAACCTGATCCCAGAAGTTGCGGATGCCGTCGGCGCCCACGTGGACGGGCGTGCCAACGGGGTCGTGTAACTCGGCGTCCGGCGCGAACAGCGAGATCACCGCTTCCCGATCGGCTCGGGTGTAGCCGTCGACGTAGGCGTCGACCGTGGCGCGGATCTGGTCGGGAGTGGCCATGGTTACTCCTCTTTCCTTGTCGGGAACTCAGGTCACGACGACGTCGTCGAGACCGGCTTCGGGCTTCGGGTACCGGGGATCGAGCGCGCGCATCGTCGAGACGATCAGTGATGCCACTGCGACGTCGCGCACCCACTTGTGGTCCGCGGGCACGACGTACCACGGCGAGTCCTTCGTCGAGGTCGCGGTGATCACCTCTTCATACACCTTCTGGTACGCGGGCCACTTCGCCCTTGTGTCGAGGTCGTCGGGCTTGAACTTCCACCGCTTCGTCGGGTCGTCGAGCCGAGCCTGCAGGCGCTTCCGCTGCTCGTCGTGAGAGATGTTGAGGAAGACCTTGACCAGCGTCGTCCCCTCATCGGTCAGCATGCGCTCGAAGTCCCGGATGTGGCCGTGGCGACGCGCGCACGCCTTGGCGTCGACAACGCCGATGATGCGGGCCGCCACCACGTCCTCGTAGTGCGACCGGTTGAAGATGCCGATCTCACCCCGGCGCGGGCACTCGTGATGGATCCGCCGCAGGTAGTCGTGGGCGAGTTCTGCGTCGCTGGGCGCCTTGAAGCTCGCGATGTGGAAGCCCTGCGGGTTCAGGCCGCTGAACACCCGTTTGATGGCGCCGTCCTTGCCCGCGGTGTCCATGCCTTGCAGGACGAGCAGCACGCTGCGTTGTGCCTCGGCCCACAGGCGATCGTGCAGCCCGGCCATCTCCTCGACGAGATCAGCGCGACGTGCCTGCGCGGTCGGCTTGTCGAGCAGCCCGAGCAAGTCGCCGGGATCGCGCTTGGCAAGCGCGGCAGGCTTTCCCGGCGCCACGCGCAACGCGTCGGCAAGCGCCTGGACGTCGTTCTTCATGCCGATCAGTATCGCAACTCGGCGCACATCGCGTAGTGGTCGGACGGGTTGATGCCGTCAAACGCGTCGACGCCTTCGATGCGAGCCGACACGACATGACCCGCGCCACCAGGACGCGGGTAGCCGACGAAGACGTAGTCGAGCCGGCGGTCGGGTTCCAGGCCTTCCGCCGCGAACGGATTGACGTTCGACCACGTGAAACCCGGACCATCGCCCGCCGCCTGCCAGGCGTCGATGAACACGAGCTTCGGCACCGGTATCGCCGCCTTGCCGGTCAGCAGTCGAATCTCGTCAGCGTCGGGGTCGGCATTGAAGTCTCCGCAGAGGATCGGGGGCAGCGTGAGTTCGTCCTGTCGTTCCTTGACGAGCTCGCAGATGCCCCGCACCTGACGCTGACGCACGTGACTCTGGTCCAGCCTCCAGTTGGTGTGCGTCGAGTACACGTCGAACGGACCGCGCGGACCGTCGATCTCGGCCCGCAGGACCACTCGCAGTTCGTCGAGGCCTTCGACGGCCTCGAGGGGCCGCGTCTCGGTGTTGCCGATGGGCCAGCGACTCAAGACCGCGTTGCCGAACGTCTCGGGGAAGCCGGCGAAGCCGGTGCCGAACGCGTGGTGGTACCCGAGGGCTTCGGCGAGGTCGCGCACCTGGCTCGAGGTGGCGTCGTCCCACGTCTCCTGCAATGCCACGACGTCGGCATCGACCCGTCGCAGGGTCGCGAGGATCGCCGGTTGCCGCGCTTCCCAGGGCCCGAAGCGCCACCAGAGGTTCCAGGTGAGGACGCGCAGGCGGGTTTGGATCAGGTCATCAGGCTCGGCCACGGGCGGTAGCCTGCCGCGAATCAGCCGGGAGCCGCACCTGCCCGACGCCGACGTCAAGTACGGCACGCCGACCGCACGTTGGGTCATCGCGGCGACGGTGCTCGGCTCCGGTATCGCCTTCCTCGACAGCACCGTCGTCAACGTCGCCCTTCCCGCGATCGCCGACGACCTCGACGCCGGGATCCGGGGCCTCCAGTGGGTGCTCGACGGCTACCTGGTCACCCTGACCGCGCTCATCCTTCTCGGCGGCTCGCTCGGCGACCACTACGGCCGCCGCCGCATGTACGTCTACGGCCTGGTGGGATTCACGCTCGCGTCGGTGCTCTGCGGGGTGGCACCCAACACGGGGACGCTGATCGCGGCCCGGGCGCTCCAGGGGGTCGGCGGCGCGCTCCTCGTCCCCGGGAGCCTGGCCATCATCTCGGCCACGTTTCACGAGTCCGACCGCAGCCGCGCCATCGGCGCCTGGTCCGGACTGGCCGGCGTCTCCAGCGCGCTGGGGCCCCTCGTCGGCGGCTACCTCGTCGACGCCGTGTCGTGGCGCTGGGTGTTCCTGATCAACGTCCCGATCGCGGCGGTCGCGATCGCGATCACGATCCGGCACGTCCCCGAGTCACGCGACGAGACCGTGACCGGCCGGCCCGACATCCCGGGCGCAGTGCTCGCGTCGGCCGGCCTCGCCGGCCTCGCCTACGCGTTCATCGAGGGCCCCAGCGAAATGAGCGCGGCGGTCGTCGTCGCGGGTGTACTCGGTGCTGTCGCGCTCGTCACGTTCGTGATCGTCGAACTGCGCGCCCGCACCCCGATGTTGCCGATGGACCTGTTCCGGTCGCAGCAGTTCACCGGGGCGAACCTCACCACGCTGGCGGTGTACACCGCGCTCGGCGGCGCGCTGTTCCTGGTTGTCCTGGAGCTCCAGGTGGTGCTCGATTACTCGGCCCTCGAAGCCGGGAGCGCGCTCCTGCCGATCACGGTGCTGATGTTGTTTCTGTCCCC
>JBOGFL010000009.1:0-6613 GCA_050743285.1 Acidimicrobiia bacterium | reverse complement strand
GTGCGTGGATCGGTGAGCAGCTCGCGGCGTCGGGCATCGACAGCTACGAGCACCGCCAGGTCGGCGACAACCAGGACCGACTCGTCGCGGCGCTCGGTGAACTGCTGCGGGACGCCGACGCCGTTGTGGTGTGCGGCGGCATCGGCCCCACGCCCGATGACATCACCCGCCAGGCCGTCGCCGAGTTCATGGGCGTGCCGCTGCGCCGGCACGACGAGCTCATCGCCCATATCGCGTCACTCTTCGGTTCTCGGGGCCGGGAGATGCCCGAGAACAACCTGCGCCAGGCCGACGTGCCCGAGGGCGCGGCGGTGATCCCGAACCTGATGGGCACCGCGCCCGGGCTCATGTGCCCGATCCGAGGCAAGATCGTCTACGTCGTTCCCGGCGTCCCCTACGAGATGCAGGCGATGTTCACCGAGACCGTGCTCCCGGACCTGCGCTCGCGCACGGGTGACGTGGCAACGATCCGGTCCCGCTCCCTCAAGACCTGGGGTGCTTCCGAATCAGGGCTGGCCGAGATGATCGCCGACCGGGTCGACGCCCAAAGCAACCCGACGATCGCGTTTCTGGCTCGTGGCATCGAGGGCCTGTACGTGCGGATGACGGCGAAGGCGCCCACCCCGGCCGAGGCCGAGGCGCTGATCGAGGCCGAGGAACGGGAGCTGCGGTCGGTGCTCGGCGATCTGGTCTTCGCGGTCGACGACGAGACGATGGAGTCGGTGGTGCTCGACCGCCTGCGCAAGCGGGGCTGGACGCTCGGAGTCGCCGAGTCGCTCACCGGTGGTCAGGTCGGTTCCCGGCTCGCCGACGCCCCCGGGGCGTCCGACGTGTACCGCGGTTCGGTCGCGACGTACGCGAGCGACGTGAAACGCTCGGTGCTGGGGGTGACCGCAAGCCAGGTGGTGAGCGAGGAGTGTGCCCGGCAGATGGCGATGGGGGTACAGCGCGTGCTCGGCGCCGACGTCGGCATCTCGGTGACGGGCGTCGCCGGTCCGACGCCCCAGGACGATCAGCCGATCGGCACCGTGTGCTTCGGCCTCGCGGTCCCGGCCCACGAGCCCGAGGCGGTTTCGGCCCGGTTGCCCGGCGACCGCATTCGGATCCGGCAGTTCTCGACGATCTCGCTGCTCAACCTGTTGCGGATGCGCCTCGACGCGCTGGATTAATACGGGTGGGCGACGTCGGCCGGGGCTTCCTCGCGGTGGTGCCCCCGCCCGCGGTGTTGCACGAAGTCGCGGACCGGAGCGAGGTCCTGGACCTGCCCGGCACCGCCCGCCGCACGACCCGCCTGCAGTGGCACGTCACGCTCCAGTTCCTCGGCAACCGCGTCGACTTCGAGGCCGTGACCGACGCGCTCACCGCGCTTGCGGTCCTGTCCGGGCAGCTTCGACTCGGCGGCGCGGGCGCGTTCCCGAGCGAACGGCGCGCGCGCGTGCTGTGGATCGGCATCGCCCAAGGCGAGGAGTACCTCGCGCAGCTCGTGGCCGCGATCGGAAAGTTGCTCCCGCCGCTCGGTCATGAACCCCCGGCGCGCCCCTACCACGGCCATCTGACGCTGGCCCGGATGAAGGCACCCGTCGACCTGCGGCGGGCGGTGGTCGCGCTCGGCGCGGAACCCGTCGGCAAGCAGTGGACGGCCGCGGAGGTCGTCCTGTTCCGTTCCCGCACGGGGAGGCGCGGCGCCGAATACGAGGAACGAGCCAGAATCCGGCTCCCCGAGTAGGCCAACTCGGCCGAGGCCGTACCGGGCGCGTCGAAGACGTCGAGCCCTACGGTGCCGTCGCGAAGTCGAGTTCGGTGAGGGTCTGATTCCCACTCACCTCGATCGCCAGGACCTCGACTTTGTACTGCGTGCCGGGCTCGAAGTACTCGGACGGAACCGTCACGCTGTTGGCCGTCGGCGGAAGATCGACGTTGAAGACGCGCAGCGGGTCTTCGCGCACCACGAGCACCTGGTAACCGTCGATGACGATGCCCGCCGGCGTGGTGACGTCGTTCCACTGGACGAGCAGACTTCCCGCCGGCACCACCTGGTCGGCCGTGGGTGACGTGATCACCGGTCCGTCCGGGAAGTCGTGCGTGAGTTTCGCGGCCCCGACCATCTTCTGGCCGTCGATGGTCCGGCCCCGGAACCGGTACTTGCCCTCGGGGAAGAGCCTCTGGAACTTCTCGAGCGGGAACTCGGTGAAGGGCGGTTCGCTGCTCTCGGAGAACAGTTCGGTCAGGCCGTAGTTCTTCACCTTGCCCTCGGGTTGGGCCTTGAAGATGACGTCACCCTCGGGGTTGATGATCCTCACTTTCTTCCAGGGGTCGCCGTCGATGAAGGGCTGGAGGCCCGCGTCTCCATCGGTGGCGTTGATCTCGACCTTCAATCTCGAGTCCGAGAACTCGACCGTCCCCGATTCGGGAGTCGAAGACCCGGAAGATCGCGCCGCGATGGCCGCGGAAGCGCCGACGAGCAGCGCGAGGACGGTCGCGAGAAAAACTGTCGGCTTGCCGAATCGCTTGGTCATGGGAAGAACTCCGATGCTGAGGGGCTCGTGCACCACCGATTCGTACTGAGCGCGCGCTGAAGCAGGCCTGAAGTTGACTGAACGCCGTTCAGGGGTCGTCTGGCCGACCGGCTCGTCGGCGAGACATCTGCGATACGGCCGCTGGCGACGATCGGTTGGAACTTCGAAACGCACCCGCTCCGAGTTGGCGTCGGCGTGCCGCTGGTGCGGGCGGTGGGCTGCTCAGACCGTGCAACGTTTGCCTGACGCGGCGTTTAGCCCAGCTCCAGGCGCATGCAGACGCGCGCGTCAGGGTCGAGCCCGTGCGCGGCTTCGGTGGCGTGGAGCTCGACGAGACCGGGCGTCAGCTCGGCGTCGGCGAGCGTCCGAAAGCCGAGCCTTTCGTAGTACGGCCCGTTCCACGGGACGTCGTGGAACGTGGTGAGCGTGACCGCCGGCATGCCCCCCGCCCGCGCCCAAGTGGCGACGTGGTCGACGAGCGCGCGGCCCAGCCCCTGGCGCTGGTGCTCACTGTCGACCGAGAGCTGCTCGATGTGGGCGTTGCCGTCGATGACATCGACGAGCACGTATGCGACCGCCCGGTCATCGGCGTCCGTCAGCACCCAGGCCCGGCCGGCGACGACGTACTGCTGGAGCTCGGCGAGCGGCGCCGGCTCGTCGTCGGCGATCTCGGGCATCCCGACTTCTCGGAACCGCTCGCTCGCCGAGCGCTCGATGTCCTGCATCGAGATGAGATCGCTGGCGACCCCCGGCCGAACCGGGCTCATGCCCGCTCCCGGTACTTGACCCGAACAGGCGTTCGGCCTAGTATCGGATCACACGGGTGGAATTCCACCCTGGTAACTCGGATAATTGTCACACCCTACCCGTATGGTCCGGGGACGGGCTTCCCCCGACCGGAACGGACCAACCCGCAGGAGGGGACAGTGGAACGGAACGATGCCCTCGACATGGCCCTGGGCCAGATCGAAAAGCAGTTCGGCAAGGGCTCGGTCATGCGGCTGGGCGAACAGTCCCACGTGGGGGTCGAGGCGATCTCCACCGGCGCCATGGGCCTCGACCTCGCGCTCGGCATCGGGGGCCTGCCCCGGGGCCGGATCGTCGAGATCTTCGGCCCCGAGTCGTCGGGGAAGTCGACCCTCGCCATGCACGTGGTCGCCGAGGCCCAGCGCACCGGCGGCATCTGCGCCTACGTCGACGCCGAGCACGCGATGGACCCGGTGTACGCCGAGGCCATCGGCGTGAACGTCGACGATCTTCTCATCTCCCAGCCCGACACGGGGGAGCAGGCGCTCGAGATCTCCGACATGCTGATCCGCTCGGGCGCGCTCGACGTGCTCGCGATCGACTCGGTGGCCGCGCTCGTCCCCCGCGCCGAGCTCGAAGGTGAGATGGGCGACACGCACGTCGGCCTCCAGGCCCGGCTCATGAGCCAGGCCCTGCGCAAGCTCACCGGCAGCCTCAGCCGGACCCGCACGATCGCGATCTTCATCAACCAGCTGCGGGAGAAGATCGGGGTGCAGTGGGGCTGCTTCTCATACGGGACCCGCGTCACCCTGGCCGACGGCACCCAGGAGAAGATCGGCAAGATCGTCAACCAGCGGCTGCCGGTCGAAGTGCTTTCGTACGACGCCGAGGTCGGCGCCGTCGTCCCGAAGAAGGTTGTCAACTGGTTCGACAACGGCCGTACCGACCGGTTCCTCCAGTTCACCGTGGCCAAGCCCGGTGGCAACGGCCGGGCCCAGTTCGGCTGCACGCCCAACCACCAGATCCGTACGCCCGCGGGCTGGCGCGAAGCCCAGGAGCTCGAGGTCGGCGACCGAGTCCTCCAAGCCGTACCGGCGCGGCTCTCCGACTTCCAATGGGAAGTGCTCCTCGGCGGGCTCATGGGTGACAGTTCGTTGTCGCCGACTCGTTCCGGCCACGGTGCCCGGTACCGGTTCACTCACGGGGCCAAGCAGGCCTCGTACGCCGACTGGAAAGCGTCGCTGTTCGCCAACATCGGCACGAGCCGGACCGTTGGTGCGGACCGAGCAGTCCGCCACGACGTGACTCCTCTCCCGGAGCTGGCTGAGCTCCGAAGGGCCGTCTACGTCGGCGGCAAGAAGGTGTTCAGTGACGACTACCTGAAGCAGCTCACGCCGCTGTCGCTGGCCATCTGGTACATGGATGACGGCTCCTTTTCGCTGCGGGCGAAGGGGCTCCAGGAGCGGACGCGTGACGGCAGCGGTCGATCCGACATCTGCGTCCAGGCGATGGAGCCGGCCACCCGGGCTCGGCTGGCTGCCTACCTGAGGGACACCTGGGGCATCACGCCGACGGTGATCGAGCGGGCCGGCCAGCCGGTGTTCGTGTTCCCGAAGGACGAAACGGCAAAGCTGCATGCCTTGATCGCTCCGTTCGTCCACCCGTCGATGGAATACAAGCTTCTGCCCAGGTACCGGGGGCGGTTCGCGGTCGAGCCGGTTTTCGCCCCGATGCGGTATGAGCTCGTCCCGATGCCGATCGTCAAGATCGGGCCGAAGCCGGTGACGCGATCGATGCGCCGATTCGACATCGAGGTCGAGGGCAGCCACAACTACCTCGTCGACAGTGTCGTGGTGCACAACTCGCCCGAGACCACGCCCGGGGGCCGGGCGCTGAAGTTCTACTCGTCGGTTCGGCTCGACATCCGCCGTATCGAGTCCATCAAGGACGGCGGCGAGGTCGTCGGCAACCGGGTGCGGGTCAAGGTGGCGAAGAACAAGACCGCCGCGCCCTTCAAGCAGGCCGAGTTCGACGTCCAGTACGGCAAGGGCATCAGCAGGGAAGGCTCGCTGATCGACATGGCGGTCGAGCTGGGCATCGTGAAGAAGTCGGGTGCCTGGTTCACCTACGAGGGTGAGCAGATCGGGCAGGGCCGCGAGAACGCCAAGCAGTTCCTGGCCGAGAACATCGACCTCATGGTGCAGATCTCCGAGAAGGTCCGCGAGCAGATGGGCCTCGCGCCCACTTCCGGCGAGCGCACACCCGAGGGCGAAGCACCGGCGTTGACCATCGAACCCGAACCCGAGCCGGAGCCAGGGAAGAACGGGCGGAAGCGGGGCGCCAAGGCCGACGCCAACGGCGACGGCGACGATGCCCTCATCGAGATCGAGGGATAGACCGGGTCTTCCCCTCCACCCGGTCGAGCCTCACGACGACGGCGGCCCTCAGGGGCCGCCGTCGCGCGTGTGGCTCGGGTGGACGCTCAGCTCGGGCGGCGGACCGCCTCGACCTCGAGCTCGAGCCGGACCTTGTTCCCCAGCACGAACCCGCCGGTGTCGATGGCCAGGTTCCACTTGAGGTCGAAGTCCTCGCGGTCGACCTCGGTGGAAGCCGAGAAGCCGGTCCGCTCGACGTCGGTGCCTTCCCGGCCCTCCTGCGGGCCCACGCGGCAGTCGTGCCGCGGCTCGAGCGGCAGCTCGAGGAGGAGACCGGGCTGCCCCTCAGCTGGTACGAGGTGCTCCTCCACCTGAACCCGGCTCCCGAACGGCGGCTGCGCATGCAGGAACTCGCCGACAGGGTGATACTCAGCGGGAGCCGCGTGAGCCGTTTGACCGACGAGATGACCCGGGCCGGGCTCGTCGAACGCCAGTCGGACCCGTCCGATCGACGCGGTTGCTTCGTCGCGATGACGGCCGCCGGGCGGGACCGGTTCCGCGGGGCCGCGCCGGTGCACCTGCGTGGGATCGAGGAGCATTTCGGCCGTCACCTCAGCGCCGACGAACATCGGACGGTGAAGGGCGTACTGGAGCGCGTCGCCGCCGCGCCCGACGATCGATCTCAGGCGAGCCCGTAGACGACGGTGACGGCGCCGGCCACGGCGCAAAATGTCAGGAGCGCCGGACGTAGCCAATTCCCGTCGAGTCGCCCGTGGAACGCGACGAGGATCAGCGTCGCTGGAAGCGCCTCGGGCGCGACCAGCGCGACCACGGGCACCGCGACCAGGTTCATCCCGAAGCCGATCGATCCCTGTACGAGTGCGCCCAGCAGCAACGCCGCGACAGCCACCGCGAACTCGCCGCCCGAGAGATGCACCACCGGGCCTCCTTCCGCCCGGAGCCTACGTAGTGGGC
>JBOGFL010000008.1:0-1710 GCA_050743285.1 Acidimicrobiia bacterium | reverse complement strand
GAAGATGGCCGAGCGCCTCACCGAGCGACCCGGCCTGCCGCATCACGAGAACTGGAGCGAAGGCACCGAGGTCGAGCCGCCGCGCCGACAGATGGCCGCCGGTCACGTGCTCGTGGTCGGGCTCATCGCGCTGCTCTTCGGCGCGTTTCTCAACGCACCCGGCCTCCTCGACACAGCCAAGTCGCAGCCGCTCAACAGCTTTCGGCGCGACGTGTCACTCTTCTTCGCCCGCCCGCTCGACGACGTGAGCGGGTTCCTCCAGATCAGCCGGCCTCACGATTGGCTGGAGGAGGGGCTCGGCCTCCGGGACGCGGGTCGTTCGACGCGCGCGCTGCCGACGCCGACCACCACCAGTCCCGGCGCACCGTCGACCACCAAGCCACCGCTTCGCAACGTCAACGAGAGCCGCCCGCTCCGCCTGTGGTGCGGCGGCGACTCGCTGGCGAAGATCCCCTGTGACTCGCTCATCAACGTGGCGACCGGCACCGGCTTCATTGCCTCGGTCGCGGCCACCGACTCGCAGGTCGCTACCGGGCTGGCACGCACCGAGGTCTACAACTGGCCTGCCCATCTGGCCGAGGTCACCGCGGGGACGGATCCCGATGTCGCGGTCATCATGTTCGGCGCCAACGACGATCAGGGACTCACCGATCCCAACGGCAATTTCACGAACACCTTCGGGACGCCGGAGTGGACTGCCGAGTACAGCAACCGGGCCGGTGGCCTGATGGATCAGATCATCGGCGAAGGCCGCACCGTTGTCTTGGTCGGCGTCCCGCCGATCAACAACGAGGAACGCAACCTCGAATACCGCGCGATCAACCAGATCTACCGCAAGGAGGCCGCCAAGCGCCCGGGCCGGGCAATCTTCGTCGACACCTACGCGAAATTCAGCAACCTCGATGGCACCTACACCGACTTCGTCGCGTGTAACGGCGGTGAGGCGGTCCCGGTGCGCGCTCCCGACCAGATCCACTTCAACACGACCGGCGGCGACTGCCTGGCGGCAGAGATCCTCGCCAAGATCAAGGAACTCTGGCAGATCGGCCCGAACGGGACCAACCGCGACACCGGCAACGGCGGGAAGTAGGAACCGCGCGGGGTCGGTACACTCGCCCCTCTCCGAGGGGAACGGCGATGGCGGAGCACTTCCCGTCGTACATGAGCGACAGCGACGCCTTGCTCTGGAACGTCGAGCGGGATCCGTTGCTGCGGTCGACGATCGTGACGGTCGCTCTCCTCGATCGCAGCCCCGACTGGGACCGGCTGCGGGCGAAGATCGAACGGGGAACCCGCCTCATCCCGCGTTTGCGGCAGCGCGTGCTGGTCCCGCCCCTGCGGCTGGGCCCCCCGCAATGGTCGGGTGACCCTGACTTCGACCTCGACTACCACCTCCGCCACCTGCGCCTGCCGTTCGGCGGCGACCTCGGCTCGGTGCTCGAGCTCGTCCGCCCGGTGACGATGAGCGACTTCGACCGCTCGCGCCCGCTGTGGGAGTTCACCGTCGTCGAGGGCCTCGACAACGACGGCGCCGCGCTGGTGATGAAAGTGCACCATTCGATCACCGACGGTGTCGGCGGGATGCGCCTCGCGCTCTTGCTGCTCGACCTCGAGCCCGAGGGCGATCCTATGGGTCCCGAGCCGCAATTGGAGCCCATTGTCCGCCTCGGGCCCGCATCGCTCGTTACCCGCTCACTCGCGCTCACCGGC
>JBOGFL010000007.1:0-3542 GCA_050743285.1 Acidimicrobiia bacterium | reverse complement strand
CGCCTTCAGGTCGGCGCCCGAGCAGAACGTGCCGCCGGCCCCGGTGAGGACGGCAACGGCGCGCTCGTCGTCGGCCGCGAAGGCGCGGAATGCCTCGGCCAGCGCGGCCGCGGTCGGCGCGTCAACTGCGTTACGGGCCTCGGGCCGGTCGATGGTGACGATGGACACCGGCCCGTCGGTGTCGGTGCGAACGTTCACTGTGCCTCCCTCCTTGCGAAGAGGTGCGCGGTCTCGTTGACCGTGAGTACCGAGCGTTGGCCGCTGCGGGCGGCCGCGACCCGGCTGATCGAGGTGTATTCGGGATCGAACCAGATCGGAAGCTCGATGCCGAGCAGGTCGGCGAGGTACACGTTGATCACGCCGCCGTGGCTGATGACCGCGACCCGTCCGCCCGGGAACCGGTCGATGAGCGCCTCTAGGCACGGCACCACACGCGCCCGGAAGCTCGCGACCGGTTCGCCGCCGTAGTCCTCCCACCGGCCCTCGATCATCGCGAACCAGCGGTCGTCCTTGGCCGCCCGCATCTGCTCGACCGGGATGTACTCGTCGGCTTCGGCGTCGTACTCCCGGAGGTCGGGGAGCACCTCGATGTCGATGCCGAGCGTGGTCGCGAGTGGCGTCGCGGTCTCGATCGACCGGCGCTTCGGGCTCACGGCCACGTGGTCGACGCCCTCGGCCCCGAGCCACTCGGCCAGGCGCGCCGATTGCTCGCCGCCGCGGTCGGTCAGATGGGGGTCGGCGGGGGTGCCGAGACCGGGGTCGATGCGAATCGGTTCGGCGTGCCGGACCAGCAGCAAATCCATCAGGCGGCGGTGAGCGGGAAGCCGAGCGTCGCCGTCAACTCGGCCAGCGCGTCCGCGGTCGAGGCCACTTTGATCGTGGTCATGCCGAGCATGCGTGCCGACTTGAGGTTGACACCGAGATCGTCGAGGAACACCGCGTCGGCGGGCTCGATCCCGAGGCGTTCGCAGACGAGGTGGTAGATGCGCGGGTCGGGCTTGCGGAGCCCTTCGACGGCCGACTCGACGACGACGTCGAACAAACCGTCGAGCACGTTCGACTCGGTGACGGAGGCGCCGTCGTCGTGCTTCCAGTTGTTCGTCAGTGCCGCGGTCGTCAGACCGTGGGCGCGGATGGCGCCGATCGCGGTGACCATCTGCGGGTGCGGCGCGCCGCCGCCCGTCATCGCGCCGAGCAGGTCGTTGACGTCGACCCGCATGCCGGCCGCCTCGCATTCGTCGCCGAACGCGACTGCGAACTCGGCGAGGTTCAACTCGCCCCGCTCGAGGCGCGACCACGCACCGTGCTCGCCGCCGCCGACCACGACCTCGCTGATGAATTGGTCCGGAAGGCCACGCTCCCGCTCGTAGGTCCGGAAGAACTCGATCGGCGAGGGCAGCACCACGCCGCCCAGGTCGAAGATCACCGCCCGGTAACTCACGTCCTCCCTCCGTTCGTGCACGAAGTGCCGTAATGGCGTCGGTGCATGCACAAACATAGGGTCTTGCCGACGACGAGGAGGACCGATGGAGACCAAGACCGATGAGATCGCTGACGGGGTTTACCGATTCTCGACCTACTTTCCCGAACCGAGCTTCATGTTCAACCAGTTCCTCGTGGACGCCGACGAGCCCTTGCTCTTCCATTGCGGCATGCGCCAGATGTTCCCGCTCGTCTCGGACGCAGCGGCGCGCGTCATGCCGCTCGAGCGCATCCGCTGGATCACGTTCGGTCACCTCGAGGCCGACGAGTGCGGCTCCATGAACGACTGGCTGGCGGCCGCGCCGCAGGCCCAGGTCGCCCACGGCGCGGTCGGCTGCATGGTGTCGATCAACGACATGGCCGACCGGCCGCCCCGGCCGTTGCAGGACGGCGAGGTGATCGACCTCGGGGGCAAGCGGGTGCGTCATATCGACACTCCGCACGTTCCCCACGGATGGGACGCCCGAGTCCTGTACGAGGAGACGACCGGGACCTTCTTCTGCGGCGATCTCTTTGGTGCCGTCGGCGAGAGTCCTGCGCTCACGAGCGACGACCTGCTGGGACCGGCGGCGGTGGCCGAGGACCTGTTCCTGGCGACGTCCCTGACCCCGGCGACGGCACCCACGATCCGCCGACTCGCCGAGCTCGAGCCCCGCACACTGGCGCTGATGCACGGTCCGTCGTTCAACGGCGATTGCTCGGATGCATTACGGAAGCTGGCTGACTACTACGAAGCGCGCGTCGCGGCCGCGTGACCATCGAGGCGCGCGCCGAGATCACCGCGCTGATCCACGTCTATGCGGAGCTCCTCGATGCCGGCGAACTCGACGGCGTTGCGGCGTTGTTCGCCGAGGCCGACTACGGATCGCCCAACCGCGGGCGGATCCACGGGGCCGCCCAGGTGCGGAAGGTCTACGACCCCGTGATCCTCTACGCCGACGGCACTCCGGGAACCAAGCACGTGATCTCGAACGTGACCATCGAGCTCGTCGGCGACACCGCGTCCGCCCGGTCGTACTTCACCGTGCTGCAAGCGCTCGCCGGCCTGCCGCTCCAGCCGATCATCGCCGGCCGCTACCACGACCGGTTCGCACTCGACGGTGGCACGTGGCGCTTCGCGGAGCGCATGATCCTGCCCGACCTCATCGGCGACCTCAGCCACCACATGCGGGGCGGACCCCTCGAGGACTGACTGGAGGATCTGTGCCGACCGATCAGGAGCTCGTCGACCAACTCGAGGCGGTGTGGTCGTCGATCGAGAAGTTGGGATCCGGCCTCTCGGACGCCGAGTGGGCGGCGCCGACCGAGTGCCCGGGATGGAGCGTGAAGGACAACGTCTCGCACATCATCGGCATCGAAGCGATGTCGCTCGGGCGGGCCGCCCCCGAGCGCGAGTTGGGCGACCCGCCCCACGTCAAGAACGACATCGGTCGGGCGAACGAGATGTGGGTCGACAACCTGCGCGATCGGTCGGGACCCGAAGTGCTGGATGAGTACCGCAATCTCACCTCCGAGCGCATCGCCGGGCTGCGGGCACTCGACGAAGCCGGCTTCTTCGCCGACTCGTGGACACCGGCCGGTCCCGGCACGGTGCGCGACCTGATCCCCTTCCGGGTCTTCGACTCGTGGGTGCACGAACAGGACATGCGCCGTGCGATCCACCGGCCCGGCGACCTCGACGGCCCGGTCGCGCGCGCCGCGTTCGAGCGCGTCGCCGATCGCATGGGCTACGTCGTCGGGAAAAAGGTGAATCCGCCCGACGGCACCAGCGTGGTGTTCGACCTCGTAGGTCCGCTGGCCCGCCCCCTCGTGGTGGGCGTCGACGGCGGGCGCGCCCACACGCTCGACCCGCCCCCGGCCGAACCGACGGTGCGGCTGAAGATGAGCGATGAGACGTTCTGCCGGCTCGGCTGCGGACGAATCGACCCGGCCGCCGCGTTGAGCGACGGCCGGGTCGTCGTGTCCGGTGATGCGGCGCTCGGCCTTCGCGTCACCGAGTCGATGAACTTCCTGTTCTAGTCGTCACCACCGCCGGGGCCGGAGTCGTCATCGTCGTCCCC
>JBOGFL010000006.1:0-1756 GCA_050743285.1 Acidimicrobiia bacterium | reverse complement strand
GCCCCGAGGAGGCCGGCTACTCGATCAGCAAGTCCGGTGCGGTCGGGTTGACCAGGGTGATCGCGAGCGGCTACGCGGACCGGGGCATCCGCGCGAACGCCATCGTCCCGGGCCTCACCGCCACGCGCGTCAACCTCCCGCTCCTCGAGAACCCCGAATTGCTCTCGGAGGTCGTCAAAGCGATTCCACTCGGCCGCGCCGGTCAGCCGGAGGAGGTAGCCGCGGTGATGGCGTTCCTCGCTTCCGACGAAGCCTCGTATGTAACCGGCGCCGTCTGGTCGGCCGACGGCGGTTTGATGGCCATCTGACGAAAGGATCGTTCATGAGGCTTCTCACCTACATGGAGGGCGTCGGCACCCGGGCCGGCGTCCGGGTCGACGGAGGCGTCGCTCCGACGCCCTATCGAGATCTGCTCGCCCTCGTGCGCGATGGTGAAGCGGGGTTGGCCGCAGCCCACGGCGCGGCGGCATCCGGCGAGGTCGTCCGCGACGCTTCGCCTGTCGCGCCGTTGCGCCCGCCGAAGCTGTTCGGGAGCGGCATCAACTACTCGAGCCACATGAACGAGGAGCCGGGCGCCAATGTGCCGAACGAGCCGTACTTCTTCTCGAAGCTGCCCTCCGCGGTGATCGGGCCCGGCGAGCCGATCGTGCTTCCGCACTCGGGAATGGATGTCGACTACGAAGTGGAGCTCGCCGTCGTGATCGGTAGGCACGCGCGCAACGTGCGACGCGAGACCGCACTCGACCACGTATTCGCCTACACGGTCGCGAATGACGTCGGGTCACGGGCGATCCAGTTTCGCGACTCCCAGGTGACGCTCGGGAAGAGCCCTGACACGTTCGCCCCTCTCGGCCCCGACGTGGTGCTCACCGACGAGATCCCCGACCCGGCGGCTCTCCACATCGAGGCGCGCGTAAACGGGGACCTCCGCCAGTCCGAGTCCTGCGGGAACATGATCTTCGACGTCGCCACGGCGATCGCCTGGCTCTCGACGATCATCACACTCGAGCCGGGCGACGTCCTATCGATGGGGACACCAGAAGGCTGCGCCACGTTCCGCGACCCGCCGCCATGGCTCGAGCCAGGTGACGTGGTCACGGTGTCCGAGCGCACGATCGGCGAGCTGACGAACCCGGTCCTCCCGGGGCCCGACTACGACACTCCTTGGGAGGCTGTGCGGGCGCGGTTCGCCTACGCGGGATGAACGCGCAGCGGTTGCGGGAGAAGACCGCGATCGTCACCGGGGCGGCGCGTGGCATCGGGCGTGCATCGGCCGAGCGCCTCGGTCGCGAAGGGGCTCGCATCGCGCTTCTCGACATCGATGCCGACGGTGTCCTCACCACCACCGCCGATCTTCGCGGCGAAGGGCTGGAGGCCGATGCGTACGTCTGCGACGTCTCGACTGAGGACTCGGTCAACGCGGCGGTCACCGCTGTCGCGGAGCGGCTCGGCCGGGTCGATGTGCTTCATGCCAACGCTGGGATCTTCCATGCCACCTCGAAGGCCGCCGTCAATCACATGGCGCGTCAGCTCGCTCTCGACTACGCGGCGAGCGGGATCCGCGTCAACGCGGTGTGCCCCGGCTGGGTGGACACACACTTTGGAGACGTGCTCGCCCTGTCGGAGGCGGAGATCGAGGAGGGGGTGCGAGCGACCGTGCCGATGGGCAGGCGGGCGGCTCCCGAGGAGGTTGCCGCAGTCGTCGCATTCCTTGCCTCGGACGAGGCGTCCTACATCACCGGGCACTGTCTCGTGA
>JBOGFL010000005.1:0-2162 GCA_050743285.1 Acidimicrobiia bacterium | reverse complement strand
CCCCTCCAGCGCGGTCTCGACCGCGTCGGCCATGTCGAGGTCCTTTTGCGTCACGCCGCCCTGGTCGTGGGTCGTCAGCGCGACCCGGACCTTCCGGTACCGGATGTCGAGGTCGGGATGGTGGTCAGCGGCCTCGGCCTGCTCGGCGATCCGGCCCACGAAGGCGATGGCGTCGGGGAAGGACGGGAGCTCGAAGGTCTTCTCGATCTCGGGCCCCGGCCGCAGCTCCCATCCGGGGCGCAGCGCGGCGCGAATCTCGTCGTCAGCAAGGGTCGCCACGCCCCCATTATGGAGGGGTGGAGAGCGAGCCGTCGCCGGCGTCGGTCGATGTCGACCGGACCCAGGGCCTCACGGTGACGTGGCCCGACGGACACGTGGCACACCTGGGGCTCGAGGAGCTGCGGGTTCGCTGCCCGTGCGCCGATTGTCGAGGACGACGCGAGCGGGGTTTGCCGGTCTGGCCACTCCCGGCATCGCCGAGACCGCTCCGGGTCGAGGACGCCCAGCTCGTCGGCGGCTGGGGCCTTTCGCTGACCTGGAACGACGGTCACAGCACCGGCATCTACTCCTGGACGTTCATCCGTCAATGGCCCGGCTCGTATCCTGACAGTCAATGACGTGTCCTTCCTGCGGGTCTGCGGTCCCTGACGGCGCGCGGTTCTGCCCTTCGTGTGGTCACACGCTCGTCTCGCGACCCGACGAGCGCCGCGTCGTCACGGTCCTGTTCGCAGATCTCGTCGGCTTCACGACGTTCTCCGAACACCGCGACCCCGAGAGCGTCAAGCAGCTCGTCGACACCTGTTTCGAGGCGCTGACCGCCGACGTCGCCGCCCACGGCGGCCAGCTCGACAAGATCGTCGGCGACGCGCTGATCGCGCTGTTCGGGGCACCGGTTGCGCACGAGGACGACGCCGAACGGGCAGTTCGCGCCGCGCTCCAGATGCAGGCGACGCTGGCCGGATTGCGCGAGCGCCACGATCTCGCGGCCGAACTGCGGATCGGGGTCAACAGCGGCGAGGTGCTCGTCGGTGCCCTCCGCGCCGGCGGCGATTACACGGCAATGGGCGACGTCGTGAACACGGCCAGCCGCCTCCAAACCGCGGCCGGCCCGGGCCAGGTGATCGTCGGGCCGAGTACGTACGCCGCCACCCGCGGGATCGTGCGCCACGAACCACTCGGGACCCTGCCGGTCCGCGGACGCGATCAGGCTGTCGAGGCCTGGCTCGCCCTCGAGGCCCTGGCCCTTCCCGGCCGCCAACCCCGCCAGGCGCAGGCGCCACTCGTCGGTCGCGAGCCCGAGCTCGCGCTGCTCGACCGCGTGCTCGACCTCGCCTTCGGTCACTGCCGGTCGTACTACGTGCTCCTCGTCGGCGAGGCCGGCGTCGGCAAGACGCGGCTCGCGCTCGAGGTCGCCGACGCTGCGGTTCGCGAGCGGGGCGCACGGGTGTTGAAGGGCCACTGCCTCCCGTACGGCTCGTCACACGAGTACTGGCCGCTCGCCGAGGCCCTGAACAGCGCGTGCGGTGTCGAGCGCGATGACCCGATCGAGGTCGCCCGCGAGGCCGTGCGTACCGCAGTGCTCGATGCCGGGCTCGACGACAGCGAGGCCGAAGTCGAACGGGTGATCGATGGTCTGTTGTTCGTGATGCGCGAATCGCAGCCTGATTCGGCAGTCGAGTTCGCCCGGGCCCGCGATGACGCGCTCCGGGCGACGCGCCGCTTCTTCGAGCTCCTTGCCAACCAGGGGCCCCTCGTGCTCGTGCTCTCGGACCTGCATTGGGCCGACGAGCGCTTGCTCGACGCACTGCACCTGCTCTTGATCCGGCTTCGCTCACTGCCGCTGGTGCTGGTCGGCAGCGTCCGTCCCGAGCTCGAGGCAACAGTCATGCAGCAACCGGGGCGGAACAACACACTCGTACTGACGCTCGATCCGCTCGACGACGACGCCACCACCGTGATCGCCGACGCGCTCTTGGGCGCGGATTCGACGCCGGAGATGGTCAAGCTCCTCCGCGAACGCAGCGGTGGCAATCCGTTCTTCATCGAGGAGCTCGTCGCACTCGTGCAAGAAGCGAATGCCGGGGATCTCGCGACCCAGGGTGACGAGCGCCTTCGCGCGCTGCCGGTCACGCTGCGAGGACTCGTCGGTGCCCGGCTCGATG
>JBOGFL010000004.1:0-10054 GCA_050743285.1 Acidimicrobiia bacterium | reverse complement strand
GTAGTAGGTGTTGCCGTTGGAGCCGGCGAGGTACGCGACCAGGCCGCCGAGACCCTCGTTGGCGTAGCTCACGCTGCCGTCGACAACGGCGAGCGCCGGGGTCCCGGTCGGAGCGAACATGTCGGTGCCCTGGTGGGTGCGCCCGCCCGAACGGGGCTGGCCCCAGTCGTTGCTGAACGCGGCGCCGGGGACCGGGCACACCAGGCCGTTGATCACCGGCGCGTCGGGGCTGGAGATCGATCCGACGCGCACCGTACTCGCGGCCTCGGCCGCGGCCGCTGCAGCCGAGAGCTGGCGCTGGATTCGCAGCTGCTCGGCGAGCTGGGCCACCGCGGCCTCGGCTTCGGCGAGCTTCACTTCGAGCTCTTCCTGCTCGGCCTTGAACTGCTCGGCCAGCCGGGCCTGCTCCTCCTGCGCCTCCGCCAAGCGCTCGCGCTCTGCTTCGAGGTCCTCGGTCAACGTGTCGAGCGCGTCGACGGCCTCGTTGTCGCGTGCGTTGACCCGTTCGAGGAGCTCGCTGCGCCGGGCACCGTCGAGCACGTCGGTGTCATCGAGCGCGACCGGGAAGTCGACTTCGCGGCCCGTGTACGCGGTGACCGCGCGGTTCTCGGCGATCTCCTGAAGCTCGACCGCGTCGGCTTCGTACGCGGCAATCGACTGCTCGGCCGCCGCGATCTCGTCGCCCAGCTGCTCGAACTTCGACTGGGCTTCGGTGTACTTGGCCGCTGCTTCGTTGGCGGCCGCGCGCGCCGCTACTGCGCGCTGCTTGAGGTCGGCCAGTGACGCGCCCGCGCCGGCAGGAGCCGTCGCCGCGAGCAGGAGCATCGAAGCCATGACGACAACGACAAGGAGTTGAGTTCGGGCGCGCACGGTCCTCGTGAACTTGGAGCCGGGAGGGTGTGACCTGACGCTAACGGGACCGGGCGATCGATGCAAACACCCCCAGAAGCGACTGGTCACAGTGGGAATACGGCGCCCCGGGTCGGGGTAGAAGAACCACGCGAGGTTCCCTCGAAGGGAGATTCTTATGGCTGAGTACGTACTTCCTGACTTGCCCTACGACGTCGCCGCCCTCGAACCGCACCTTTCAGGCGAGATCCTCGAGTTGCACCACGGCAAACACCACAAGGCCTACGTGGACGGCGCCAACACCACGTTCGAGAAGCTCGCAAACGCACGCGACAGCGGCGACTTCGGCACGATCAATCAGCTCGAGAAGAACCTCGCGTTCCACGTGTCGGGCCATGTGCTCCACTCGCTCTTCTGGCAGAACATGGCGCCCGATGGCGGGGGCCGGCCCGAAGGCGACCTCGCCGCCGCCATCAAGGAGCACCTCGGCAGCTTCGAGGCGTTTCAGGCGCAGATGACCGAAGCCGCCAGCAACGTCCAGGGCTCGGGCTGGGCCGCGCTGTCATGGGAACCGCTCGGGCGGCGTCTCATCGTCGAGCAGATCTACGACCACCAGGGCAACGTGGGCCAGGGCGGACCCCCGCTCCTCGTGCTCGACATGTGGGAGCACGCCTACTACCTGCAGTACAAGAACGTGAAGGGCGACTGGGTCGAGGCGTTCTGGAACCTCGTCAACTGGCCGGACGTCGCCGCCCACTTCGAAAGGGCACGCCCGTTCACGCTGCCCTGAGCCTCGGTATGCTCCCGGGTGCGCGACCGCTCGCGGCGCCGGGTTCGCTCGCAGTCGCCGGCACGGGCCCCTTGGTTGGTGCGCCACTCCCTGGATCGGGCGCCGTACACCATCGTCGCCTCGCCATCGCACTCCCCGATGATGTGGACGGATGACGTGCCGCGCCCGCCGCGACAGTTGCACAACCGTCGCGTCAGCGTCCCACTCCGCCGCTGACGGGCGGAAGCACCGCGACTTCGTCACCGTCGGCGAGCAATGTCGTGTCCCCGCCGGCCGGCTCGTCGCCGTTCACCCACACCCTGGCGGTCTCGAGCACCACGACGAACGACGCTCCATAGCGGGCGCAGGCGGCGGCGAGCAGCTCGTCGAGGGTGGCGGCGTCGAACTCGTCGGCGCCGCGGCCCGCCGCGTCCTTGGCCTGGGCGAACAGCCGCAGGCGTACGGTCATGAGACCTCGGCGAGGCCGTCCTTGATCACGAGGTCGCCGTCGGGGTTGGTGGTCTCGTAGGTGTACAGCGCCCGGGCGTCGCGCGACCCGGCGGAGTAGAACCGGGTGATGATCTCCTGACCGGGAAACAGCGGCTTCGAGAACCGGACCGCCAGCCGCTTCAAGCGGCTGGGTTCGCCGTCGGCGAGCTCCTCGATCGCGCTCCAACTCGTGAACGCCATCGTGCACAGTCCATGGATGATGATCCCGGGCAGACCAATCGACTTGGCGATGCCCTCGTCGACGTGGATGGGCACGTAGTCGCCCGACGCGTCGCGGTAGCGGAACGTCTGATCTTCGTCGAAACGCTGGGTGGCGGTCGCGAACGGGTCCGAGGTGCGCGCATCCTCTGCGAACGCATGGTCGGGCGCGGGTTCACCAGCGCTGTCGCCTTCGGCCGTTCCCCGGAAGAACGAGACGAACCACTGCTCGTTGACGGACTCGCCGTGCTCGTCACGGGTCTCCGTGTGGGTGACGACCGTCGTGCCCGAGGGCTTCACGTGTACGCCGACCGGCGCGGCGCGCGATCGGAGCACCATCCCGGGCCGGATCGGTTGGTGAAAGTGCATGTCCTGCTCGCCGTGGAGGGCGTTGAGCATCACCTCGGGCGGCGTCACCGCCATCACGCTCTCTCCCATCGCCTCCCAGATCGGCACCACGGCGAAAACGGGAGGGGCGAGCTCCCCGCTCGTGTGCCGCGGAAGGGGGTCGTTGGTGGCGGCCGCGTAAGCCTTGATCCGATCAGCCTCGACCTTGAACTCCCGCTCCTCTGACCACTTCCCCAGGTTGTCGAGGTTGAACGCCATTACTGCTCCGTGGTGTCGACGTTGGTGCGGGCCGCGGGCTGGGCCTCGAGCCGTTCACGGCTGATCGGATCCCCGGTCACCTCGTCGATCCCGTAGGTCCCGGCATCGATTCGTTCGAGGGCGGCCTCGAGCTCGGCCAACTCGCGCTCGAGGCTCTCGAGGATCGACAGATCCTTCTCGCGCTCGAACGTGTCGGTGCCGTGCGAGGCGGGATCGTCGGTCTCGCCTGCGTCGGCCGACTCCGACTCGTTGGCAAGTGGGCCACCGACGTCCTCGATGAGGCCCTCGACGCGGGCCTTCTCCTCTTCGACGCGCTGCCGCGCCTCCTCCGGATCTACCTGCGACATGGGCGCGAGGCTACTCAGCGTTGCCGGCGACCGTGGCGACGAGGTCGTCGATCACATCGACCGCGGCGCCGGACTCGGGGCCGTTCACGATCACCGAGAACACCGCGTCGCGCCCACCGGCGGTCGTCACGTAGCCCGAGAGCGCGACGCCGCCGATGATGGAGCCGGTCTTGGCGCGCGCGTTCCCCTCCGCGGGAGTGCCCCGGAACCGCGACGTCAGGGTTCCGCTCTGACCGCCGACCGGCAGGCTGTTGATGAACAGCGGGAACCATGGTTCGCGGCGCGCCGCCTGCAGCATCGTCCGCCACTCTCGCGCCGATCGGAAGTCGGCGCGAGAGAGTCCCGATCCGTCCGCCGCGGTGCCCGTGAGCGGCACACACAAATCTCCGAGGGCCCGCGTCGCGGCTGCGGTCCCCGCCTCCGACGACCCGTTCCCCCGTGCAGCCACGCCGATCTCGCGGAGCAGTTGCTCCGCGGTCATGTTGTCGCTCCAGAGCAGCATGTCGTTCACGAGCACCGATACCGGCGCCGAGACCTCGACCGCGAGTCGCGCCGTGTGCGCGTCGGCGGCACCGTGAATCGTCGGCCCGAGAACCGTCACCCCTTGCCGCGCGAACGCGGCGCGCAGCTCTTCACCGTTACCGAGCGCAGGATCGGCGACATACGCCTCGTCGTCGCGGTACAGGTTTCGATCGACCATGAACGCCGACAGCGGGCCGGCGTACTCGGGGACTTGCCAATCCTGCCAGCCCGGCGCGTACCGGTTGGTGTCGTGACGCGACTCGTCGACGATGAGGGAGCCGGTGATCTGCGTAATACCGATCGCGCGCACCTGCGCCGCCAGCGTGTCGAGAGAGTGAGGGCCGGCGATGGCAAGCGTGGGATCTCCGCCGCCGACCACCACGACGTCACCGTCGAGCGTGGCCCCGTTCACCTGCCCGGCGGTGACGAGCGGCGTCCTCAGGATCTTGCCGGGCCCGAGAACGGTCAGCGCACCCATGCCGGTGAAGATCTTCTCGTTCGACGCCGGGAGCAGCGCCCGGTCGGGTTCGAGGGCGGCGACCTCGCCCCATCCCTCGATCCATACCGACGCGCTGGTGTCACTGGCGGCAAGAGCGGGATCGGCGAGGAGCGCGCTGAGCCGCGCCTGGAGCGCGGCGGGCGGGGCGGTGGTCGGTGCGGTCAGGCTCGGGTCCGCGGTGCACGGGCGCGGCTCACGCCGGGGCTCGGCGTTGCGGGCCTGGTTGGGAGCCGGTTCCGTGGTTGTGGTCGTCGTGGTGGTGGTTGCGGTCTCCGATGTGTCGGACGACGCAATCCAGGCGCGGGCGCCGATACCGATGGCCGCAACCAGCGCCAGCGGCGCGAGTACCGCGGCAACGAATCGCAGGCGCTTCATTCGTCGCCGAGCCGGCGCAACATGTCGACCTCGTCGGCGAGCAGCTGGTCGAGCGTCTCGAGCCGGACCAGCGGATCGTCGATCTCGAGCAACCGCTGCGCGTCGAGCGGGCCGATCGGTGCCAGGGCGGCGCCTTCGAACGACGCCCGCCCCGGGTCGGCGTCGAGCGAGAGCGCGTCGGGAACGGGACCATCGTTGGCTCGCGCCAGCAGCTCGGCAAGGTCACGCAACCGCGTTTCGACCGTGTCGCGAACGGTCAGTGCCGCAGGCGGTGGCGGAGCCTCCTCGACGAAGACGACGTCGGCGTGCGGGTACGGCTCCTCGCCGAGCCAAGACTCGACCCGCATCCGGTTCGTCCCCACGGTGGTGAGCACGTAGCGACCGTCGGCCAGGCGGCCGGCTTCGAGGATGCGGGCCACGGTGCCCACACCGAAGCGGGTGTCTCCGCCGCCGACCTCACTGCCCCGCTCGATGAGCACCACGCCGAACTCGGGGATTCCCGCCAGCGCCTGCTCGGTCATCTCCCGATAGCGCGGCTCGAAGACGTGCAGCGGCAACAGCGTGTGCGGGAACAGCACCGTGCCGAGCGGAAACATCGGAAGCACTGCCACGGTGTACTGACGGTACTGGCAACCCGTCAGTTCGTTCGCGCGCGCAGGGCGGCGGCGTCGCGGCGCACGGCACCGGCGTCGTCCCCGGCCAGTTCCGTGGCCACCTCGTCGAGCACCGCCGCTCCCTCGCCGAAGTGGCCCAGCGACCCGAGGAGCCCGGCCAGGCGCCGCCGTTCGGGCGGCGTCACCGTCGGCAGCCGCAACTCCAGGCGCAACACCCATGCTGCGTCGGGCGGCTTGCGTCGTAGCAACGACCGCTCGAGGTTGGCGAGCGCCCGGCGCAGGATCGCGAGCGTGCCGATCGGGGCGAGGTGCTCCGGAGTCCAGGCGGCGTCGGCTCCGAACAGCTCGCGAAAGCGCTCCTCGCAGCCGGCCTCGTCGAGGGTCTCGCCGGCGTGGAACGGGTCGAACCACGTACCGAGTTCGTCGACGGAACCGACGAGGAAGTGGCCCGGCATGCCGACCCCGGTGAGCGCGATCTCGACGCGGCGCCCGACCTCGATCATCAGGGCGCTGAGCGTGATCGGGATGCCGAGCCGGCGGTCGAGCACGTCGTCGAGATAGGAGTTACGGGGGTCGGCGTAGTCGTGCGTGTTGCCGGCGAAGCCGCGCTCCACGAACAGGTAACGGGCCAGCGCGCGACCGTCACCGCCCGGGAACGACGAAGCCAGCGCATCGAGGCGCGCCATCGGCACCGCGATGTCGAGGTCCGGATGCGCGTGCGCGGCAATCAGCAGGCAGCACTCGTCGAGCGGGACGTTTGCGTCTTCTCGTCCGACGAGTGCCGAGAAGCGCTCTGTCGCGTCGGACACCACATCATCCTCGCGCCGGTACACTCGGCCCGATGGACCCCGAGTTGCGCGCCTTGGTGGCCGCGCGCCTACGGGATATCGACCAGCGAATCACGAGCAACCGGGAAGCGGTGGTCGATGTCCTGGCGTCGGCGTCGCGCCCGGTCACGATCGGCCAGATTCTCGACGCCCGGCCGGGACTCGCGCAGAGCTCCGTCTACCGCAACCTCGTGGTGCTGGAGCAGGCCGGGATCGCGCACCGCATCGTCACCGACGGCGAGTACGGCCGCTTCGAGCTGGCCGAGGACTTCACCGGTCACCACCACCATCTGATTTGCGCGCGGTGTGGCGCGATTGAGGACGTTCCCGCGTCGGCGGGGCTCGAGCGCTCGGTCGAGCACGCCGCGGCCCAGATCAAGGCCGACACCGGCTTTCGCACGCAACGTCACCGCGTCGACCTCGTCGGCCTCTGCCGCGACTGCGCCTAGCCTCCCCTCGTCGCCCAGCGTCTTTGCGTCAAAGCGCGGGGACGGTCAGTCGGCAGGCGAACTGCCCCCGGCGCTCGGGATGCTCAGCTGGTCGCCGTTGCGGAGCTCGTCAAACAGAATCGCGAGCTCGTCCTCCGACACCTCGCCGGTGAGCCGGCCCGCGACGTTGCCCGCGCCGTCCACGAACACGAAGAACGGATACGACACCAGGCCGTACGCCCTTGCACCATCTTGGTTCTCGGTGTCGGCGATCACCGGGAACGGCCAGTCCTCGCGTCCGAGCCATTCCGACGGCGGGTAGTTGTCCTGGCTCGAGTTGGTGCCGGTGGTGATCCCGTACACACTCACTCCGTCAGTGCCGCCCGCGTCGGCCAGCGCCACGATGCGCGGCACCTCGGCCTGGCAGTGCGGGCACCAGTGGGCGAGGATCACGACCACCGATGGCTCACCGCCGCCGGGCTCGTAGCTCTCGGGCCGGCCCGTCGGTGAGGTGCCCTCGAGTCCGGGCGCGGGCTCGCCGACGGCAGGATCGTCACCCGAGTCGGGGAGCGGCGGAAGGTCGGAACCTTCGACCGTCACCTCATCGGCGATCTCGGCGCCACTGGCCTCGTCGCCGCCTCCGGCGGATATGGCAATGGCGGCGATGCCGGCGACCACCACCGCGCCGATGACGACCCAGATCAGCCAGCTCCTCGACAGGGAGTGGGACGGGGTGGCGGTGCGGCCGCGGCCGGCGCCGCGGCCCCGCTGGGATGCGCGGGGGCTCACGGTGCGACGCCCGTAGGAGAGCGAGCCCAGACGCGGTCGGCGGCGAGCAAGGCTCCAATGATCGCAAACGCGGTGAGGCTCATCCACGCGAGGGTCATGAAACCGAGCGTCTCGAAATATGGCACCGTGCACGGTGCGGTCACGGAGCACGACAGGCCCTCGCCCAGGCTCGGATAGCGCTCGACCAGATAGTGATAGAGGGCGACGCTCGTGCCGCAGACGACGAACGGCGCCGCGAACAGCCAGGTCGCGGCGTCCTTGCGCCACCACCCCACGCCGAGGATCACGACCAGCGGGTACATGCAGATCCGCTGGTACCAGCAGAGGACGCACGGCGTGTAGTTGGCGATCTCCGAGTAGTAGAGGCTGCCCGCGGTCGTCACCGCCGCCACCAAGAACGCCAGTGACAGGGCCGACGGCCCGATGGTTGCGACCAGGCGCCGGGCGCCGGCGCGCCCGGATCTCGACGCGAGGGCGGCGACGCCGACCAGCGCCAGCACCACCAACGCGGCGTCCGCGATCAGGGCGAGGATCGTGAAGAACGTGTCCGCGGTGTCGGTCACGGGCGGAGTGTTGACGCGCTACCGGATCGGGATGGTGCCGGTGGCTCGCACTTCGTCGGTGTCGCTGATGAGCGTTGCCACTTCGAGCTGCCAGTCACCGGAGATCGGCAGGTCGACGCCCGGCGCGGTGTAGTGGCCGGGCCCCAGCCGCCGGAGTTGGAGCTTGATCGGGGCGATGTCGCGCGACGGGAGGCTCATCCGGGCATCCATCTGGAGAACCTCGGTGGGGCCGCCACCCGGGGTCGTGGCGGTGAGGTGCACGTCGTTGCGGCCGGCTTCCGCCGGTGCGACGACGATGTCGAAGTTCATGCCGTCGCCTCGCATCGTGATCTCGACCGGGCCGGTTTGTTGATCGCGGGCGGGGGCCGCGTTCACGAGCAGCGCGGTCACCCCCAGGATGACGACGGCGACGACGACCTCGACCGCGACCGACCACCGCAACCGGCGCGCTTCGTCCGCCTCGTCGTACACCTCGACTTCTTCTTCGACGCCGGCGGCCGCAGGCGGCTCCGGCGGGTCCAAGCGCGCGGGGCCACCGGCCCCGACCGGAACCGGAGCCGGAGCCGGAGCCGGCGGTGCCGGCGCCTTGCGGAACGTGCGGTTGACGATCTCGCGACTGAACGTCGCCGCGACAAGCAGCGCCGCGAACGCGACGAGCTTGATCACGAGCAGCCGGCCGTAGTCGGTGTCGCGCAGCGCCTCGAGGCCGCCGACCTGGCGCCAGGCCTGGAAGCTGCCCGTGATCACCAGGGCCGAGACCGCGTACAGCGCGGCCAGGGAGTACCGGGGCACCGCGACGCGCAGGTCGTCGAGATCGCGGGTCGGCAGCACGACCGCCAGGAGCATCACGAGCCCGCCCAGCCACAGTGACATCGCGGCGATGTGGATCGCGTCGGCCGGGATCGCGAGTGGCACGAGGTCACCGCTGTTGGCGTGGCCGGCAAGCCCGGGCGTGAACGAGAGCGCGACGCCCACGACGACCGCGGCCGGCACCCACCACGTCGGCAGCGGGTACTCGGCGCGCGGTCGCTTTGCGAGCAACAGACGCAGCAGCGGAATCACCACGACGAGGAGCAAGAGACGCGCCACCCACACGCGACCGAAGCGGGTGTCGAGCGTGTCACGCACCACCTCGGTGTCGAAGGCGTCGCGTAACGGCAACGCGGCGGTGTACGGGCCCTGGAGCAGGATCCCCGCGACCGTGGAAACACCCAACACTGCCCAGGCACCCCACACGATCCGCGCCGCCCGCTTCGACTCCCGGCCGCGCGGCCACAACCACGCGACGAACGCGGCACCGCCGAGGAGCAGCGCCATCGACCCGAACACGATGAACCGGGTCGCGCCGAAGACGCCGCCGACGGACGTGCTGCCGCCCTGGTCGGTGAGGAGCCGGTCGGCGAGGGGCTGGAGGTCGCCGGCCTGGGCGTTGCCGACCCGGAACGTGAACGCGCCGTGCACCGGATGTGCGTCGGCCGACAACACCCGCCACGTGGTGACGTACCCACCGTCTTCGAGGTCGGGGAGCTCCAGCCGCACGACGCTCTGGTCGCCGTCGGGATGCGTCGGCTCGCCCGCGTCGACGAGGTCGCCCTGCGAGTCGTAGACGCGGATCGCGCCCAGCGACGCTTCGACCGGCTCGCTGAATGTGAGCGTGACGTCCTCGGGCGGCTGCTCGAGCTTGTCGCCGCTGCGGGGATCGGTCTGCTCGAGTTGCGCATGCGCGAACGCCGGCGACGCCGTGAGCAGCACGAGCGTGCCGGCCAGCCCGACCGCGGCCGCCAGTCGCCGTTTCACCTGATCGCCACCGGCGCGAAGGGCGGACGGGTCAGCAACCAGACGCCGAGCAATCCGGCGCCCGCGAGCAAATGCGGCGTCTCGGCGGCGGCGTGCACGGTACCGCCGACGACATCGAGCACCGACCCGACCAGCAACGCCGCCACCATCGCGGCGACGACGGGGAGGAGCCCGCCGATCCGCGACGGCCGCAGGGCCGCGACCAGGAACCCGACCGCGACGGCGATGTCGAGGGCGGCGAGGTGGCGGGCGTCGTGGACGGTCATGCCGGTACCGGCGCCGGCGAGCAACGGCAACGCGACCGCGAGCTGCACGCAGCCGATGACGGCGAGCGACAACCGCAACGCGGTGGGGCGCCGGT
>JBOGFL010000003.1:0-3209 GCA_050743285.1 Acidimicrobiia bacterium | reverse complement strand
GCCCACAACAGTGCGTCGAAGCCCTTGCGCGGCACGAGGCGACTCAGACCGAGCACCAGCGGCCGGTCGGGATCGACCCCGTGTTCACGACGAACGCGCTCGCGTGCGACAGGGTCGGGTGCCGGACGGAACCGCTCCACGTCGACGCCCGGCGGAACGATGACGCCGGCGACCGGCCGGCCCGCGGTCCGCGCCGCTTCGCGTGCGGGATACGTCCCCGCCGCGACCAGCCCCGCCGCGCCGTGGAGCACCCGCCGCGCCATGAGCTGCGCCCCCGGCAGTCGGCCGTACACCGTGATCTCGGCACCGTGCGCAACCACGACGTAGGGCGCCGCGCACAGCCACGGCCCGACGGTCCCGAGCGGAAGCATCGGGTCGAGGAAGATCACCTCCGCTCGTATCTCCCGCGCGAGGGCGTCGACATCGCGGGCCAGCCTTCGTGTCGGGACGAGGAAACGCGAGCGCGTCCGTTCGATTCGAAAAGGCTGCACGGCATCGAAAACTTCGCTGCCCTCGTACGCAGTCGTCAGGACGGTTGTCTGCTCGGGCGGCAGCCGGCGCCAAAACTCGTAGAGATACGACTGGATTCCGCCCAACTTGGGCGGAAAGTCGTTGGTCACGAGCAAGGACGGCATCTCAGCTTCCGTGAGCCGGCGCGGCGCGCTCGGCGCGCGCTCGAAGCCGGCTCCCGCCGCGCAGGAAGGCGAGCCCCACGAGCGCGAGCGCGCCCGCGGTCAGGAATCCGCCTCGGTAGCCCGCGGCCTCGGAGACGGCACCGACAATCACCGCGCCGAGGCCCAGCGCGAGGTCGAAGAACGTGCTGAACGTCCCGACGACCGACGCCCGTTCTCGTTCATCGGTGCCCGCGAGTGCGAGGAGAAGGAGCGCCGGGTAGAGCAGCGACATGCCGGCGGCAAAGATCGCGGTGCCGACGATAAGCCCGGCCGGCGCGCGCCAGCCGGCAATGACGCCCATGCCTGCCATCACCCCGATAAGGGCGGCCGTGCCCGCGTGCAACGGCCCGAGACGGTCAGGGAGGCGTGCGCCGACCAACCGGACGATCAAGACGAGCGTTCCGTACTCCAGGAACAGGTAGCGGGAATCGTGGAGTCCGACCTCGCGCACGTACAGCGGCATGAACGCGGTAAATGCGGTCACGCCGACGAGCCCGAGGAACAAGATCGAACCGGGTGCCAGCGCGGCGCGGTGCAGAAGCACAGCCTCTTCGCCCGGTTTCGCTTCCCCGGCGAACACGTCCCGCGTGCCGAGCGACAGTAACATCGCGACGAGTGAGAGCGCGGCGGCGACGATCCAGACCGCGTCGTAACGGTCGTGGCTGAGCACGATCTCGCCGAGCACCGGACCGAACGCCAAGCCGCCGTAGATGGCCACCGACCAGTAACTGATCGCTTCGCCGCGGCGGTGTTCAGGCGCGAGGTCGGCCGCCATCGTGCCGGCGCCGACGAAGAAGAACGCCTCGCCGACTCCGGTCAACAGGCGGAGACCAACGAGAACCGGCAGCGCGTCGATCGGCGCGTACAGCACGATCGAGAGCGCGACGACCGCGGACCCGCCGATCAGCAGGACCCGCCGACCGTACCGGTCACCGAGCCGCCCGGCGATCGGCCGGAGCGCGATCGCGCCGACCGCGAACGCGCCGACCGCGATACCGACGACCACGTCGTTGCCGTCGAGGGCCCGGCGCACGTACTGCGGGACCACCGGCAGCAGCATCCCGATCGACACGAAGTAGGCGAGCGCGGCGGCGGTGACGAGTAGGAACCGCGGCGTCAGCAGCCGATCGGAGGACGGTGTCGTCATTGGGTGCGAGCGCGGGCGATCGCGTCCTCCAAGCTCGCCCGCTCCCCGACCATCCGGCGGAACTGCATGAGCTGGCGCGGCATGCTGAACGCCAGCGCCCCGACGAGCCGGCCTGCCCGCCCGAACAGCGCGGTAAACCGGCGTTCTTCGAGGGACCCGTGGACGACTTCCATGTCGTCGTCGGCCCGGAAGCGCCCCGACGTCTGGATCTTGAGGTCGTACTGGTCGGACCACACGAAGGGAACCGGCGCGAACGGCTCCGGGACCGCGTCGCCGGCGAGCAGGCGCGCCGAGACGTAGACGCCCTGCTCGATCGCGTTGGTCCAGTGCTCGAGCCGCATGAGCTCGCCGTCGAACATCGCGTTGGGCCAACGGGCGACGTCACCCGCCGCCACGACCCCCGGCGCCGCGACCAGGGTTTCGTCACACACGACGCCGTCGTCGAGGCGCAATCCGGAGTCTTCGAGCCATCGGGTCTCAGGCGCGACACCGACGCCCACGACCACGAGGTCGGCGTCGATCGTGCTGCCGTCGTCGAGGCGAACCCGTTCCACCCGTCCCGAGCCTTCGAAGGTCTCCACGGTGACGCGGCAGCGGAGGTCGACGCCGTGGTCGCGGTGCATGTCGCCGAGCAGCGTTCCCAGCCGCTCGCCGAGGCCGCGCACCATCGGGGCCGGGAGCGCTTCGAGCAGGGTGACGTCGAGGCCGCGCGCCCGGCAGCTCGACGCGACCTCGGCCCCGATGAAGCCGGCACCGATCACGCACACGCGAGGCCGCGCGTCCAGGCGTTCGCGGATCTCGGCGCAGTCGTCGATGGTGCGAAGGAGCACCACCCCGCCGAGGTCGGGTTGGTTCGGCAGCCGGCGCGGCGTGGAGCCGGTCGCGATCACCAGGCCGTCAAACGGCAGGCAGGTCCCTTCAGCCAGCGTGACGGTGCGCTCGCCCAGATCGAGCGCGACGGCGGGGACACCCAGCCGCAACTCGAGCTCGAGTTCCTCGTACGGCGTCTTTCGCAGAACCGTCTTGTCGCGCTCCCACTCGCCCGAGATCATCTCTTTCGAAAGCGGCGGCCGGTCGTACGGCAGCCACGGCTCGGCGCCGATCATCGTGAGCCGGCCGTCGTAGCCGGAGCGCCGCAGAGCCTCGACCGCGCGCAACCCGGCCAGTGAGCCCCCGACGACGACGATCCTGTTCACCGCCGAGGCGCGTCAGTCTTCGAGGGTGATCGACTGCGTCGGGCACTCGAGCACCGCCTGCTCGAGTTGCGGGCGCAATGACTCGGGCGGATTCTCGTCGAGGATGTAGAGGAAGCCGTCGTCACGGACCTCGAACACCTCGGGCACGAGGCCCATACACACGGCATTGCTGTTGCACGTGTCGAAGTTGAC
>JBOGFL010000002.1:0-1602 GCA_050743285.1 Acidimicrobiia bacterium | reverse complement strand
GCGCCAGCCCACCGACCCGCTGCGCCAGATCGCCCGGGGATGCGCTTACGCCATCACCCGTGCCCGGCGCGGCGTGCCCGGTCACCCCGGCAAGCCGACCCCACGATGCCGGCAGCGCCCCCGACCTGGCCGCGCTGCGCAACACGGGTAGGTCAAGGTGCGCCGGTACCAACGTCGGGTCGCCGTGCCGCACGGCAGCGTCAAACAGCGCGAGGCCCTCGTCGGTCGCCAACGGCACGAATCCCGATCGGCGCCGGCGCGCCACGTCGAGCTCGTCGAGATGACCGGTCATCCCGCTGGCTTCGCCCCATGTACCCCACGCCAACGACACTGCCGGCAGCCCCAGGGCCCGCCGATGCTCGGCCAACCCGTCGAGGAATGTGTTCGCCGCCGCGTAGTTGGCCTGCCCGGACGCGCCGAAGGCACCCGCTGCCGATGAGAACATCACGAACGCCGACAGGTCGACGCTCTTCCGAGTCAGCTCGTGCAGGTTCCACGCCCCCGCAACCTTCGGTGCCAGCACGCGCTCCAGCCGCTCGGTGGTGAGCGACCCGACGACGCCGTCGTCGAGCGTCCCGGCGGCGTGAACCACGGCCACCAGAGGGTGCTCGGCCGGCACGTCCTCGAGCACCTGTGCCAGTTCGGCACGGTCGGCCACGTCGCAGGCGGACACCGTCACGTTCGCACCGAGCCCCTCCAGCTCCGCCACCAGCTCCCCGGCACCCCGTGCCTCAGATCCACGACGGCTCAGGAGCAGCAGGCCACGCACCCCATGCTCGACGACGAGATGCCGCGCCACGGCCGCCCCGAGCCCACCGGTTCCGCCGGTCACCAGCACCGTCCCTTCGGCCCATGGCGCGGGCACCGTGAGGACGATCTTGCCCGTGTGGCGCGCCCGGCTCATGTGCCGGAACGCCTCCGGGGCCTGGCCCACGTCCCATCTGGTCACCGGGAGCGGCCCGAGGACACCGCGCCCGAACAGATCCACGATCTCGGTGAGCATCTCGCCGATTCGCTCGGGCCCGGCCTCCACCAGATCCAGCCGCCGGTACGCGAGCCCGGGATGCTCGTCCGCCACCTCATCGGGATCGCGCGGGTCGGTCTTGCCCATCTCGACGAACCGGCCACCATCGCTTAGCAATCCGAGGGAGGCGTCGACGAACTCTCCCGCCAGGGAGTTCAGCACGACGTCCACCCCATGCCCCCCGGACGCCTCACGGAATCGCTCGACGAACTCCAGATCGCGTGACGAGCCGATGCGGGCGCGATCCACGCCCAGGGCCTCCACGGCCTCCCACTTCGACGGATGGGCCGTGGCGAACACCTTCGCGCCGAGGTGACGGGCCAATTGCACCGCCGCCATCCCCACGCCGCCCGCGGCCGCATGCACGAGCACGCTTTCACCTCGACGCACGCCCGCAAAGTCGACCAGCCCGCGGTACGCCGTCAGGAACGCCGCCGGAGCCGACGCCGCCCGCGCATACGACCAACCGTCGGGGATTCGAACGACCATCCGATGGTCGGTCACCGCCGAGGACGCCATCGACCCCGGCATCAAGCCCATCACGCGATCGCCCACGGCCACATCCCGCACACCGTCGC
>JBOGFL010000001.1:0-4674 GCA_050743285.1 Acidimicrobiia bacterium | reverse complement strand
CTGCTGGTCGTCCTGGCCGGCGCCGCCCTGTGGCTCCGCCACGTCCGCCGGCGGCCGGCGGCGCAGTGATCGCTAACACGCAGCTGCGACGCGAAGAGCATCGCACACGGCTTCGAGCTTCGCGATGCCAAGCGTCGTGATCCGTTCTGTGCACAGCACCGGTCGGATCAAGGCAATGTTGTCGAGGGTCAGCACGCACGGCACCGGCATGCCGTCGCTTTCGTCGAGCGGCACCTCGGTCGGGATCCGGCGAATGGTTTGCGTCGCAGGCACGGCGAGCACCTGCTCGAGGACCTGAACCGCTTCAGTCCGAGTGAGCACGAGGTGCGGGCGGCGGCCTGCGTCCGGGTGCTCGTACCACCAGACCTCACCCCGAGCTACCACCGGTCCGCTCCGGAAGCGCGCTCTTCTGTGTCGAGGCGTTGGAGTGTCTCGAGAGTGGACCGATCGGCGTCGGCGGCCGGATCGCCCCACTGATCGGGGACACTCTGGGGTGTCTTGCGGTAGGCGGCAACGATGCGGGCCGTCAGCGCGTTCTCCCGGTCGTTCGCCAGGTAGAGCTCCACGGCCTCTCGGATCACCGCTGACCGCGAGACGCCCCGCCGCGTCGCTTCCCGGTCGAGGCGGTCGACGAGGTCATCGTGGAGCTGGACCATCGTCTGCACTCGAGCCATATGCCCATCATAGCCCTATGATCTGTCGGTAGTCCCTGCAATGATGCGAGAATCGATCAACTCGGAGGTGTCGTGGCGGAGCGGCGCAAGGCAACCTCGACGTCGTCTTTCGGCGTCGGCAAGCGCGAGAACCACGACGCGAGCGGCTTCTACGCGCGGTTCACCCCGCCGCTCCTGACCAACGGACGGCACCGACCGGCGGGACCGGATGCCCTCGATGACATCTTCTGCGGCGATAGCCGAACGATGACCCGGGTCGCCGACGACTCGGTCGCGTTGGTGGTCACGTCGCCGCCATACTTCGCGGGCAAGGAGTACGAGGAGGCACTGGGCGAAGGTCACGTGCCCGCGACGTATTTCGCGTTTCTCGACATGCTCGAGGAAGTGTTCGCCGAATGCGTCAGGAAACTCGAGCCCGGCGGTCGCATCGCAGTCAACGTGGCCAATCTCGGCCGCAAGCCCTATCGATCGCTTTCGGCCGACGTGATCGACATCTTCCAACGCAAGTTGCGACTCCTGCTGCGAGGCGAAGTCATCTGGCAGAAAGCCCGTGGCGCCGCCGGTTCGTGCGCATGGGGCTCGTTTCAGAACCCGGCCAACCCGGTGCTCCGCGATCTCACCGAGAGAGTCATCATTGCGAGCAAGGGTCGATTCGACCGTGCCGTTTCGCGGGTCGACCGGGCCCAAGAGCAGCGCCCGTCCGAGGCCTCGCTCTTCAAGGACGACTTCTTCGAGCTGACGACCGACCTCTGGGAAATACCGCCCGAGAGTGCGACCCGGATCGGTCATCCCGCGCCGTTCCCTGTCGAGCTGCCTCAGCGGATGATCGATCTCTTTACCTACCGAGATGATCTGATCCTCGACCCCTTCATGGGCTCCGGTTCCACAGCCATCGCGGCGCTGCGAACCGAACGCCACTTCGTGGGCTACGACACGGACGAGCGATACGTGCAAGCGGCCAAGGGGCGCGTCGAGCGGGAGCGTGCCCGGCTCGCGGAAGTGCGGACAGGACTTGCCAGTCGGCGCGTCGTGCTCCCGGCGGTGCCAGGGCCTGGTCCCGGCGAAGAGGATTCCCAAAGCCGGGCCGTACGTGAGGGCCGATCGGCGCGCGAGATCGCCGGAATCGTGCTCCGCGAGTGCGGTTTCCGGGAGATCGCCACCAAGCACCGCTCGGGGTCGGGTGTCGAAGTGAACTTCACGGCCGTGGACGCAGAGGGCGCGCGTTGGCACTTCGACGTGTCAGGAGCGTTCACAACGTTTCGCCCGGGACTCCAGCGGACCGACACGCTTTGGAAAGCACTCGGGAAGGCCGCGGTGCTTCAGTCCGACGCCGAGCCCTACCGCCTTGTCCTGCTGACCACGGACTTGCCGCCCCGTGGCGGTACCGGTTTCACCGCGCTCGCGAATACTCGAGGGAACCTTTACTACGACGCGGTGGAGATGCTGTCCCCGCTCGGACAGGACCGGCTGCGCCGCTACGCGGCGGGTGACTCACCCTCGAAGCCACCGGGGGAGCTCGATCGCTAGGCGCCGATGCTGGTAGCGCACTCGACCTGAGCACCTAGGCAATTGCCCGCACTTCGCACCGAGATCACCGAGATCGTCACCGGGCTCGGCATGCTGGGCGCGCCGGACGTCGAGCGTGCCATGGCGAGCTGCCCTCCCGAGCTCGCCAACGTGGGCGACGACGTGTGGCAGCGACTGCAGGAAGCGGCGGGGAGTCGCGTACACCGGCAGGAGTTCGCAGCCGCGTTCGCCAACGGTGCCGCGTTCCTTCACGCGCGCGAGGCGCTGCGCGACCGGCGGCCGTTGGTCGTGGAGTGGCGGGGGCCGAGACGTCAGCCGGACGAGGACGCGGTTCCCGCCGATCTGTACGTCGACCACGTGTACCTCGTCTCGTGCAAGTACCTCTCACGGATTCTCGCCAATGCGTCACCAGCGAAGCTGTTCGACGGTGCCGGGGCGACGCGAAGCGAGGACTGGTATTGCGACGTCGCCCCGGTCGAGTACCAGCAGCTGTACCGAGAAGTGCGACTCGAGCTTGGCGGTGGAAGAGACCTCCCGCCCCATGTCGTCGATCTGACCCCGTCCCATCGATCGCAGCTCAAGCGCGAATTGGCGGGCGCAACCGCGCGCGGTATCACGAGCGCGGCGTACGGAGCGCTTATCGAGGCGGTGTCACGCGCCAGCGCCGACCGCTGGCGGCGCGCGTTGGCACGCAAGCGGGACCGCGAGCGCATGTTGTGGCGTCTGCTGCGCATGACCGCGGCGCCGTACTTCGTACTCGGGACGGCTGACGAGCGCGCGCTCCGAATCAGGGTCGAGACGCCGTGGGAGTGGCGGCTGAACCACGATCTCCGGCGCTTCGACGTGTGGGCCGGCGAGGCAGGTCAGCCGCTGGTCCACTGGCAGGCGGTGGTCCGGGACCGGAGCACCAGAACCGACGCCGCGGTCGACGGGCACGTCGAGATCCGGTGGAGTCACGGCCGGTTCGCGCAACCGCCCGAGGCCAAGGTGTATCTCGACACCCCGCACCATCGGGTGCCGGGATACGTGCCGCTGGTGTAGCGCCGAAGCCCGTGACCGAGGCCACACGTGGATTCGGGACTCTGGCGTGGGCCGAGCGCGTTGACCGGGTCATGCTGCGACCGATGACCGAGGCGGACCGGGACCTCGTCGCCGAGCTGTTCGAGCGCCTCTCCGACGAGTCGCGAACGAGCCGGTTCCTGCAGCCGACGCCTCGGGTGCCGGGCTGGCTCGTCGACCGACTGACCGCGGTCGACGGTGAGGACCATCTCGCCTGGCTCGCAGTCGAGAACGGTGTCGCGGTGGCCGTGGCCGAGTGCTACCGGCTGCGCGACGACCCGTCTGCGTGCGAGGTCGCGGTCACGGTCAGCGACGAGTGGCAGCGACACGGCCTCGGCCGCCAGCTTCTGCGAGAGCTGGCCCGAAGCGTGGCCGAGCGGGGGATCACGGGAATGGCGTTCACCGTCGATCCGACCAACCGGGCCTCGGCCGGCCTCGCCCGCTCGTTCGGCGCCGGTCTCGAGCTTCGGGAGGGCATGCTCACCGGCATCGCGCCCCTGCGCGTTCCCGCTCGCCCCGCCTGACCACCACGAGGCGACGCCGGTCGCGGCCGCGCTCACCCGTACCATCGACGGGATGTCGTTGGCCGAGGTGACCCCCGACAACGTGGGCCTGCTGGTGGCCTTCGGAGGCGGGATCGTCTCGTTCCTCTCTCCCTGCGTCCTGCCGATCCTCCCCGGCTACCTGTCCCTCATCACCGGCGTGTCGGTCGGCGAGCTACGCGACACCGAGGGCGGTGGCACCGACACCAAGACGATGACCCGGATCGCGCTGAACACCGGCCTGTTCGTCGCCGGCTTCACGGTCGTGTTCGTGCTCCTCTTTCTCACCAGCGTCGCGATCAGCGACGTCGTGTTCCGCAATCAGGAGACGCTGCGCCGGGTTGCCGGTGCGCTCGTGATCCTGTTCGCCGTGTACCTGGCCGGCACCCAGCTGGTCTCCGCGCCACGGCTTTACGGCGAAGCCCGCTTTCACCCGTCGCTCTCTCGGTTCGGGCCCTTGGCCGCGCCCGTGGCCGGCGCCGCCTTCGGGCTCGGATGGACGCCGTGCCTCGGCCCGGTGCTCGGGTCGGTACTGGCGGTGGCGTCGACCCAGGGCGAGACGGGGCGGGGCGCGGCGCTGCTGATCGCCTACTCGCTCGGCCTGGGTGTGCCGTTCCTCCTCGCCGGCTTGGCGCTCGGCCGTCTGGAAGGCGTGTTCGGTTGGTTCCAGCGTCATTCCAAGGGGATCACCCTGTTCTCGGCCGCGGTGCTCGGCCTGTTCGGGGTGATCCTCTTCACCGGCAACCTGCCCCGGGTCACCGCCCGGATCACCGACGTGCTCGACGCCCTCGGGCTCGAACGGCTCGTCGAGCTGGGCTGACGCGAACCGCGCCGGCATCCGCCACTTTCCGGCTGGTCACGGGTACCGTAGG